>NZ_RZQE01000003.1:57186-65025 GCF_004022955.1 Mesorhizobium sp. M7A.F.Ca.US.002.01.1.1
TTTTGGGTTTGAGGATCGCCGACGCTTCCGTCATGCCATTTTGCCCTCGGGCGAACACAAACATTCCGACGATTATGGTGGCTGAGAAATTGGCCGACACAACCTTGAGAGACGGCAGACGGAGCTAGGCCAGGCGGCATGTACATTCTGCCGGAGCGCTGCCGCAATGTGGTGTTCACCGAGCCGCTTGCTAAGTTCACCGAAGCCCTGCTCATGCCGAATGGCAATCCCAAAAGACCAGCACTCCTTTGACGATATTCGTGATAAGGGCCTAACGCTGGTCACCACCGCCGGTTCCGACACGGTCACGACCGCCAAAGACGCGGGCATTCCGGAGGATCGTGTCATGCAGGTCGCCGGCCAGGCCGAATTCTTGCAGGCAGTGAAGGTCGGCCGCGCGGCGGCGGGGTCGCTAAACTACTTCACGGTAAGGAGCTCGCTGACAAGGTCGACAGCGTTGAAATGGCAGATCCGTTCACCCCGCCGGCTGGGAAGGCCGGCTACCCAAGTCTCGCCTTCCTGCCCAATCAGCAGGCGGTCGATGCCTTCAACGAGGTATTGAATACTTATATCGGCTCCGACCAAATGATGCAGTCGGTCAAAATACGGCTACACCAAAATCAATCTGCCGGACGGCACCAAGACCGGCGACCTGTGCAAGGGTTGAAATCTTGCGGGGAATGCCACCCATGCACCTAAAAGGCTCCCGGCCGCAGTGGCTGGGCGACGACAGAGCAAAGTGACAAGACGCGAGGCTCCGGGGTGCCGATTTCCGGTATTCAGACGAGATAGTTCGGCAACGTGGCATGTGAGGCTGCTACGCTCAGGAGTGAGCAATGGCAGTCCATCTCGCATGTCGCAATGCCGACCTGATGCCCCTCCTTTTGCCGAGGAACCGATGATCACCAAGCATCGCGTATCGGTTGATGGTGTCGAGACATCGTACTGCGAGAACGGAGCTGGTAGGCCGATTGTTTTCCTGCAGGGGGCGGGCTTCCGTGCAGAGGCTAAGAGTTCCTTTGTTCGGCAGCTGAACGGGCTATCCGATCAATTTACGGTAGTAGCGATTGATCAACTCCATTTTGGGGGAACGGATTATCCTGCTGACTGCAAATACATTAACCGGCTCGGTCGTGTGAATCATGTAATTAGCTTCCTCCAACAACTGGGTTTGAAGCAGATCACGCTAGTCGGCCATTCAGAAGGATCATTCGTCGACGCGCGGGTCGCGATCGTGCGTCCCGATCTTGTTTCTAAGCTTGTCCTGCTGACCGCTAACTCCGTGTCGCCGGCGTTCGGAGATGACCGTGACGAAGCTTGGCTGGAGGCCTGCCGGCAGGCTTACGGCTGTTCCGGCCCGATGCCGAGCGAAGAGGAATACATCACCGCACGGCGGAAAAGCTGCCGCGCCCACGGGCAGGATGTGGAATGCGCCGAGCGAGAAGCCTATCGGCGGGCCGCGGCTCGGGGACAATGGGAGATCTGGCAGAGATTGCCGGAAGACGAGACAAACCTGCATCGTTATCCACTGCTGCAGCAGAAGTATATCTTCCCCTACCTTGATCAGCTTCAGGCCCAGACGTTGATCATCTGGTCCAAGAACGACCCTACCGCGACGCCGGAGCAAGGGATCAACCTGGCGAAGCTGATCAGGAATTCAGATTTCCATCTGCTCAATAATGCCGGCGATTCCGTCCAGGTTGATCCGGAGCGAAGCCGTGAACAGACTCATCCGTCAATGGCACGAATGATCAACTGTGACGGGAACAATGCTCGGGCCAGCGTCTCCGAGGCGAATCTCTCAGCGGCGTGTCGCATACGACGAACTTGTGCCCTGCCATGGCAACAAGGGCATAGCCCAGGCGGTGGCGCCCATCCAACCGGGCAGGGCAGGAGTCATGCAAGACGTGGTGTGCCTCAGTTGGCCATACCACAGCTCGCGATTGTTCACTTCCAACGAACCACGGGGATGACGGAAATGTGCGTATGCACCCAAAAATCACCGAATTTCTGCGAATAACTTGCATTTCTCGCACAAAGCACCACAGCTGCGCTGCTACGCTCACGAAGCATGCACAAGTGGCGTAGCAAAGGATCGACTGGAGGAATCTATACCTAAGTGGGGACCCTGCAGCTCACACGATGATGGGAACCGCCGGACTACAAGCTCAACAAATGATGCAATGGTCTTTTCCCGAGGCATATCGGGAGACCATCGGCGATGCGAAAACGGAGGACTAACCAGTGGTCAAGTGGAAACTCGACGAATGCTTTAAGGCTGCAATCTTGAAGAGGATTGCCGCGCTCGGCCTGGCGGCGATGACAATCTCGTCCTTTGCCGGTTCGGCCTCGGCGGAGTCGCTGCTCGATAAGATTAAGAACGGAGAAACGATCCGTCTTGGCTTCACCAATGAGCCTCCCAGTGCCTATCCTGGTGCGAACAACGAGCCGCTTGGCCTGGTCAATGTGATGACACTGGACGTTCTGAGAAAGATGGGAACGACCAAAATCGAGCCGGTCGTAACCGATTGGGGTTCCCTTGTCCCGGGCCTCCAGGCTGGTCGCTTTGACATCATCACGGGCGGCATGTGGATTAAGCCGGAGCGGTGCCGCAACGTCCTGTTCAGCGAACCGATCGCATCGAGCAATGATTCGATGATCGTGCCGAAGGGCAATCCGGAAGCGCTGCATTCCCTCCATGACGCTCAGAAGAAGGGGCTTACCCTGGCCATCATGACGGGTACCACCGCAGTCGAGCAGGCGAAGAAATTAGGTTTCCCTGACGACAAGGTTATGCAGGTCGCCGGACCGCCCGAGGTCGTACAGGCTGTAAAGGCCGGCCGCGCCGCTGCCGGCTCGCTCTATAGTCTGAACGCGACGACTCTTGCCGAGCAGGATCCCAGCATTGAGGTGGCTGACCCGTATACCCCGCCGGGACCGAATGAACATCCCGCCATAGCCTTCCCGCTCAGCGAACAGGCTGCGGTAGACGCGTTCAATGCTGTGTTGAAAGACTATATTGGCTCTGACGAAATGATGGCCGCGGTCGGCAAATATGGTTACACCAAACGCGATCTCCCGGATGGCAGCAAGACCGCTGATCTTTGCAAGGGCTGAAGCTATGCGTCTGACCGCTCCCCGGCCCTTGGCCGGTAGGCGGTCAGTGGGGAGGGCATATGAGTAAGGTCGATCTCAGCTTTATCTTTGCCGTGCTCACCAAGGGCGTCATGACTACGGTCATCGTCACTCTTGGCGCCTGCGTCGTAGCGATCGTCCTTGGGCTTTTCGTGGGCCTGACCCGAGTCTCTCCCCGTCGGCAGTTGCGCTGGTTCAGTATCGCCTACATCGAATTCTTCCGCGGGACGTCCATGCTGGTTCAGCTCTACTGGTGGTTCTTTGTATTGCCGATTTTCGGTATTTTCCTGTCGCCGTGGACTGTCGGAATTTTGGGGATCGGAATGAATGCCTCTGGCTACGCAGCCGAGTATGTCCGCGCCGCCATTCAGGCCGTTGATAGGGGCCAGTATGAGGCATCTACAGCGCTCAATTTTTCGCGGCTCACCATGATGCGGCGTATTATCCTCCCACAGGCAATGCGCGCCATGCTGCCGACCTGGGGTAACATGCTCATCGATGTGCTTAAGGGTAGCTCGCTCGTCTTCTTCATCACCATTCCCGAATTTACTAGCGCCGCCAAGCAGGCGGCCGACGCAACTGGCGATTATATGCTGTTCTTTGCGGTTGCACTATTCGGTTATTACATCATCGCGCGCGCCCTCATCACTCCTTTCGTGCGCTGGCTGGAACGCCGCGTCTCGCGCGGTTTCGTTCGGGAGCAGGTGGCTTGA
The DNA here is from genome assembly GCF_004022955.1 of Mesorhizobium sp. M7A.F.Ca.US.002.01.1.1. NCBI lineage: Bacteria > Pseudomonadati > Pseudomonadota > Alphaproteobacteria > Hyphomicrobiales > Phyllobacteriaceae > Mesorhizobium > Mesorhizobium sp. M7A.F.Ca.US.002.01.1.1. The sequence goes on from NZ_RZQE01000003.1 coordinate 61,035, forward strand.
AGATCTGGGATTGGTCTTACGTATGGGAGGCTTTCCCATATCTCTATCAGGGAGCGATCGTCACCATTGAGGCTACGCTGCTCGGGTTTGCGATCGCGCTGATATTGGGTCTTGTCTTCGCGATGATTCGCCAGTCGCCAAACCGCTACGTCTCGACCACCATGGCGGAGATCGTGGAGTTTATCCGTTCAACGCCCTTGCTGCTGCAGTTGTTCTTTGTCTATTTCGTTGGTCCGCAGATCGGAATCTTCATTCCTGCCTGGACGGCGGGAGTTGGCGTGCTGGGGATCCACTATGCAGCCTATTGTTCCGAAGTCTTCCGCGGCGGCATCGAGAATGTGGATGGCGGCCAGTGGGAGGCCTGTACGGCACTAAACCTTTCGCGAACGCGGACCTGGCGAACAATCATTCTGCCGCAGGCGATCCCGCCCATGGTGCCAGCTCTGGGCAATTACTTCATCGGCATGTTCAAGGACACGCCGGTCCTGGCGGCAATCTCGATCTTCGAGATGCTGCAGCAGGCGAAAAATTTCGGGGGCAATAACTATCGATACATAGAAGCGATCACTATGTGCGGCTTCTTCTACTACGTGTTCAGCTTGGTTGCTTCCGCTATCGTGCAGTCGGTCCGCGTCTGGCTCAACCGCCGCTACCATCTGCAATAGGGAGGCCTTATACTATGAGCGAATTTGTGCTTCGCTTCGAGGACGATCTCACGAAGCGCCCTAGGGCATCAGCCAGGCGGGACGAGCTTGACCTCGATATCAGGCGCAGCGAAAAAGTCATGAACGAACCCATAGTTCGCTTCGAGAACGTCACAAAGCGCTACGGCGCGTTGACGGTGCTGGACGAACTCAATCTCGAGATCGCACGCAACGAGAAGGTGTCCATCATTGGTCCGTCCGGCTCGGGCAAGACCACCGTTCTGCGCATGCTGATGACGCTTGAGCACATCAACGGGGGGGTGATATGGGTCGACGGTGAACCGTTGACGCATACGCAGAAGAACGGCCAAATAGTGCCGGCGAGCGAGCGTCATCTCCGTCGCGTGCGTGCCAAGATCGGTATGGTGTTCCAGCACTTTAACCTGTTCCCGCATATGACTGCTCTGCAGAACTGCATGGAGGCGCCGATCTCCGTCCTTGGGCTCTCGAAGAAGGAGGCGGAGGCCCGAGCGGCAGAGCTGCTCGACTTGGTGGGCCTCGGCGACAAGAAGAACCATTTCCCGATCCAGCTTTCCGGGGGCCAGAAGCAACGCGTGGCGATCGCTCGGGCGTTGGCCATGCGGCCCAAGGTGATGCTGTTTGACGAGGTGACATCAGCGCTTGACCCGGAACTGGTTGGAGAGGTGCTCAACGTCATCCGCAAGCTCAGCGCCGAACATGACCTCACAATGCTGATGGTCACGCACCAGATGGGCTTTGCCAAGGAGTTCTCCGATCGCGTGTGCTTCTTTTCTGGCGGTAAGATTGTCGAGCAAGGCCCGCCCAGCCAGCTTTTAGGCAATCCGCAAAACGAGCGAACGCAGCAGTTTCTCAATGCGGTGCTGGAGACGAGGTGAGTTGCGGGTTGTGCCGCTAGTTGAGTTATCCCGTGGGTGGCTTCCGGGCAGGAACTGGTCCGTTCGGAGCAGGCTGCCCTGCGACGAACCTACGCGCGGTTTTTCAGGGCCGGGTTGATGTCGAGGTTACTGCCCCAGTTCATTCAGGACTGCATAACTAGGATCGTCCGGTCCAAGCCCCAGATTGGTCGAGTTAGGTAAATAGCGCTGCCCGTTCGGCAGTTGCGAGCTTGAAGATCTGATGTGCGTTCAATCTGCCATTCAGGGCATCTGGGCTCTGGAAAGTGCCCTAACACGATTGTCTGACGGCGGACGCAAACCCGGTATCCTACAGGCCCGGGGAGGGTCGCACAAGCGTTCTGCGGTTTCCCAGTTTTTACGGCTTTCATGCGAATGCACCAAAACAATGCCGACTTACTGCGCCTGGAAAGGCATGTTTCTCTGAAACAGCCGTTTCGACGCTGTTAAATTCGTGCATTCAGAGAGAACCTGTATCGCGCAGGTGATGGGCATTTGCTGCCGAAATCACCATCTTAGCTGCTTCCAGAAGAAGGATGCTTCCGTGACAACTCAACAAAGGGCCCTCGGAATTATTGGGCTGGAGATCGGACTTCCGCCTCGTGAATTTCCGCCACCGCAACCGGAGTCGGTCTTCAACCCGGCAACTTTCGACTTCCCAATTATAATAGAGACCGCGGCCGGGGCTTTGGAGGAGAGGGTCATTCCCGGTGATGCTTCTCTCGAGCCGGCCTACATTGCAGCTGCCAGGCGGTTGGTCGAGCGCGGAGCAGTCGCGATAACCGGGGACTGCGGGTTCAGTATCCGGTACCAGGCTGCAGTGGCCGCGTCTGTCGAAGTCCCGGTGGCCATGTCGAGCCTGCTACTGGCGCCCACGCTACTCCGGCAGCTTCCAGCTGACGCAAAGCTCGCCGTTGTGGCCGCAGACTCAAGACACTGCGGCAAAGAGCTGCTGGGCATAGATTCATCCGCAGAGGCAAGAGTAGTCATCGGCGGCATTGAAGGTGACGCGTGGCCGGCTGGTGTTGTTGAAATGGAGTCGGAGGTTGCAGCCTGTGTCGCGCGACTTGGCGCCGCACATCCGGGGATTGCCGCCCTCCTATTTGAATGTACATTGTTCCCGATGGTGACGTCAGCAATCCGTCGTAGGACAGGACTGCCCATCTATGACGCCGCGACCCTTTATCGGATGACATTCGCGTCCGTGGCTTGACCGCTTGGAGGCCACTATCCCAAAATATGAGCTCATGTCTGGTATGAGTTGCGGCTCGTTATTGTAACACACGTCCGCATCTTGTCGAATACTCTGTCGAGACTGGATCCTCGATTTCCGAGGTCAGGACGCGGTGCCTGAGATGCAGGTTGGATTTTTGGAACTCGTGCTGGTCGACCGTGATCCAGACGCTAAGCGGCGACCGACTTCGGCCGGAGTTGAAGCAGGGCGATCAAGGGCCACAAAAATCACTTCAGCCACCTGAGCAGGAGGGAGAAGTTGTATCCGGCGGCGGCCAGGACGGCGTTGAGGGCGTCGCCCTGCTGGCCGGCGAGGTAGTTGCGGCCCATGCGGTGTTCGTTCTTGATGTGGCCGATATGACGCTTGCCAGCGTGTGGCCGTCATAGGGATTGCCGGGCAGCGCTTTTGCATGCAGGGCGAACTGGCCGCCCTTGGAGCGCTTCAGCGTGGTGGCCACCGACACCTTCACACCGAACTCGTAGGGCATATGCGCCTTGCCCTTGCCAATGCATTCCACCTCGTGCGCGTGCAGGCTGTAGATCTTGCGGCCGCGCTGGCGCTGGCGTTGCTAGAGAACGGTGGCGGCCTGGTAGAACGGCCATTTGAAGAGCGCGTCCAGCCCCGCATCGCCGGCGATCTGGCGAGAAATGTCGCGAATGGTCCGGCCGAGATAGGTCTTGAGCCTGCGCAGCGCCTTGTTGGCCCGCTTGAACTGCTTGGCGTGGGCATAGCGCTGGTGGCTGATCAGCGCCAGCTGATAGCTCTGGCGCAAATGGAGCTCCTTCCCTCTTGGCCAGCCGCACCAGCCGTTCGCGCGCCCGGTTGATGAGCTTGGCGTCGGTCGGGAACATGACGTTCTTCGGCTGCACGGTTGTGTCGACGATCACCTGGCGCGTGTCGGCCGGCTTCATCGCCCCGGTCTTGACCGCAAGGCTGAGGCTCTCCTGCAACAGCGCCACGATCCGCTCCTCGCCCATGCGGCTGCGCCAGCGCGTCATCGACGAGAGGTCGAACGGCAGCGTATGGCAAAAGAACGTCTCGCCGGTGAGATACTGGAAGTAAGGGTTCTCCACCCAGCGCTCGCACAGCACCTCATCCGACAGGTTGAAGGTGTGCTTGAGGATCGCCAGCCCCGCCATCAGCCGGGTCGGCAGCGGCGGCATGCCGGGGCCGTCCGA
>NZ_RZQE01000400.1:0-5555 GCF_004022955.1 Mesorhizobium sp. M7A.F.Ca.US.002.01.1.1
GCCTACGCCGCCGCCCGCCCTGGCCGTTCCCTGGCGCGCGCCGCGCTCATGCAGCCGGTGGCCGACAAGATCTTCTTCGCCGGCGAGCACTTGGCCGGCCCGCTAATGCAGACCTGCGGCGGCGCACGGCTGTCGGGCGAAGCGGTGGCAAGACAGGTTGTCGCCCAGCTTGCGGCCAAATAGCTTCAGGAAAATGTGGAACGCCGCGCGGCTGTTCGCGTTGGGCACGGGCCGCCGTGAACATCTATGTCACCTCCGGTGAATTGAGACCGACATGAAACTCTTCGACTGCCCCCATTGCGGCCATCGCATCTATTTCGAGAACGCCCAGTGCCTGAACTGCGGGAACCCCGTGCTCTACGATCCCGAGCACGCCTGTTTCGCGCTGGCGAGCGCCGACGGCATCTTCCAGTGCACCAACGCCGATGAATGCGCCTGCAACTGGATGGCCGAGCCCGGACACGCCTTTTGCCGCGCCTGTGCGCTCAACCAGTTGATCCCGGATCTCTCCGTCGACGGCAACCGCCGCCGCTGGATCCGTGTCGAAGCGGCGAAGAAGCGCGCCATCTATTCGCTGCTGGCCTTCGGGCTGCCGGTGGCGCCCAAGCAGAACCCCGCCGACGAGATCGGGCTGGCCTTCGACTTCCTCGCCGATCCGATCGGCGGCGGCCCCGGCGGCGAGCGGATCCTGACCGGCCACGACAATGGCCTGATCACGCTCAACGTCGCCGAGGCGGATTCGGCCGAGCGCGAAAAGCGCCGCGTCGAGATGGGCGAGAACTACCGCACCTTGCTCGGTCATTTCCGTCATGAGCTTGGGCACTATTATTGGGACCGCCTGATCCGCGACGATCCGCACCGGCTCGAAGCTTTCCGCGCACTGTTCGGCGATGACCGCGCCGATTACGAACAGGCGCTGAAGGCCTATTATGCCAATGGTGCGCCGCCCGACTGGCAGCAAGGCCACATCTCGGCCTATGCGACCTCGCATCCATGGGAGGACTGGGCCGAGACCTGGGCTCACCACCTGCACATCACCGACACGCTGGAAATGGTGCACGCACTGAACTTTCCGCTCGGCCGGCTGGAGACGGTGGAGGCCAACGACTTGCCGCGCGGCGACACCGGCGGCGAATTGCAGGCCGCACCCTCGGAGCCGCCGACCGCGCCCGAGTCTTTCGAAAAGATCCTTGCCCGCTGGCTGGTGCTGTCGGAAGCCTCCAATTCGATCAACCGCTGCATGGGCCTGCCGGACCTCTATCCCTTTGTCATTTCGGACGTCACGGCGCGGAAATTGGACTTCGTTCACGAACTTCTGACCGATTTGCCTGGAGAACAGGGAACAAATCGTGAGTTGGCACAGGCGCTTTAGCGGGAACGCATGAGCTGCTGCCCCGTTTTCGCTGGCGAGGGACCATGAAAACGGAGAGAAACCATGAAATCCCTGTTGTTTCCGGCGGTCGCCGGAATGCTGACCGTGATGTCGGGCGCCGCGTTTGCCGACACCGCCGTCTCAGCCGTCACCGACCTTAACGTTCGCGCCGGACCCGGCCCGCAATACCCTGTCATCGGCGTGCTCGCCGCCGGTCAGTCGGCAACGCTCAATGGCTGCATCGAAAACAGCAAATGGTGCACCATAGCCGAGGCCGGCGGCCAGGGCTGGGTCTATTCCGACTATGTGACGGCCGATATAGGCGGCAGCCGGGTGGTGCTGACGCAACGGCGCGCCAGCGTTGCTGTCGTCTCGCCGCCGGAGGACATCGGCAACTACTCGACCGATTATACCGGCGCGATCATCGCCAGCGATCCGGTCGTCGATGACTTCCCGCCGCCCCCGGCTGAAGTCCGCACCTATGTCGACACGCATCGCCTCGATCCCATCTATCTGGAAGGCGAAGTGGTCACCGGCGCGACCCTGCCCGACACCGTCGAGCTGCGCGAGATTCCGGACTACAATTACCGCTATGTCTATGTGAACGGCCAGCGGGCGCTGATCGATCCGCAGACCCGGCGCATCATGTACGTCGTGCGCTGACGACAATTGGCATAAGCGGCCGCTGCCACAGCAGCGGCCGCCGGCAGGCGGCACCGCAGCGCCGCCTCTTCTGCGCCGACGCTGCTTTGAGGGTTGTGCTTTGCGGAAAACGATTCCGATTTTCCGGGCCATCGATTAGTCAATAGGCGATGACTTTGGCAAAGGAGCCCGCGTGACCATCGATCCGGCCGCCTTCGAGCGCTACAGGCATTCGCCGAACGCCAGGACGACCTTGCCGCGCCTGTTGCTCGGAACGGGGATCGTTGTCCTTTTTTGGGCAGCAACCACCGTGGCCGTGCTGGTCGGCGGCACCTATGCCTTCTTCGCCCGGCAGGCGGCCCCATCATCCGGCATGCAGGGTTTCCTCGCCTCGCCCATCGGCATCCTCGCCGCGCTCGTCTCGTTCGCCGGCATCTGGATCGGCCTGTGGGTCGCGATGCGCTGGGTGCATGGCGAGAAGCTGTCGGCGCTGCTCGGCAACAGCCGGCGTGTTTCGTGGTCCGGCTTCCTCAAGGGGCTGATCGCGGTGCTGATCACCTCGTTGATCTCCGAAATCCTGCTCTATCTCTTGCAGCCGCAGATCGCGCGCGGCCCGATCAGCCTGTCGTCCTGGCTGCTGTTTGCGATCCCGATCGCCGCGCTCACTCTGTTGCAGACCTCGTCGGAAGAGTTGCTGTTTCGCGGCTACCTGCTGCGCGGTCTCGCCAGCCGGTTCAAGAGCCCGTTCATCTGGGCGCTGCTGCCGGCCCTGCTGTTCACCTCGCTGCATTGGAGTGCGAGTTCGTCGCCAGCCATCAACGCCTGTGTGCTGGCGTCGATCGCCGCTTTCGCGTTGCTGCTGACGCTTGTCGTTTACGCAACAGGCAATCTCGGCGCCGCGCTGGGTGCTCATCTCGGCAACAACCTGACCGGCTTCCTGCTGATCTCGCATCAGGAAAGCTACAATTCCTTCGCCCTGTTCAACGCCAGGCCGCTCGAGGGACCGGGCTGGGCAACGTCGGATGCGGTTCTCATCGCCTTCATCGGCATCGCCTGCAGCCTGCTGACCATCGGGCTGCTTTTGCATCCGCGCTCGCCGCTCAAGGTCGCCGCCGAGCTTCCGGACCGCACGAGCACGGCCTGAATGCGGGTCCGGGAATGACGCTACCCGGCCCTTGTCTTGACTCTTGCGCAGATTTCCTGTCTACACGCCCCGAATTCCGCGACGAGTATCCCTCCGAGCAAGCCGACCAGGACGCCGAAACCTCTTTGAGGTGAAGTGCTGTAAATCGATCCTGGAGGCCAACACCCGGCAGCGCTGAGCGCCCCCGGGTGCTTTTTGGTTTTGGCTTTTGCTTGGACTTTTGGTTGGACACTGGGCGCGAACGCATTACCTCTCGGGCACCATCCGGGTGCCAGGGAAAAGGAAAACGAATGTTTGAATCGCTACAGGAACGTCTTGGTTCGATCCTGAACGGCCTGACCGGCCGCGGCGCGCTGTCGGAGGCTGATGTCTCGGCGGCGCTGCGCGAGGTGCGCCGTGCGCTGCTCGAAGCCGACGTGGCGCTGGAAGTGGTGCGCTCCTTCACCGACAAGGTGCGCGAGAAGGCCGTCGGCGCTGCCGTGGTCAAGTCGATCAAGCCCGGCCAGATGGTCGTCAAGATCGTTCATGACGAACTGGTCGACATGCTCGGCGCTGAAGGCGTCGCCATCGATCTCAATGCCCCGGCGCCGGTCGTCATCATGATGGTCGGCCTGCAGGGTTCCGGCAAGACAACCACTTCGGCCAAGATCGCCAAGCGTCTTTCCGAGCGTCAGAACAAGAAGGTCCTGATGGCCTCGCTCGACACGCGGCGCCCCGCCGCGCAGGAGCAGCTTCGCCAGCTCGGCGAACAGGTCAAGGTCGCCACGCTGCCGATCATCGACGGCCAGTCGCCGGTCGACATCGCGCGCCGCGCCGTGCAGGCGGCCAAGCTCGGCGGCCACGACGTCGTCATCCTCGACACCGCCGGCCGCACCCATATCGACGAGCCGCTGATGGTCGAGATGGCCGACATCAAGAAGGTATCGAGCCCGCACGAAATCCTGCTGGTCGCCGATTCGCTGACCGGCCAGGACGCCGTCAACCTGGCCAAGAGCTTCGACGAGCGCGTCGGCATCACCGGTCTCGTGCTGACCCGCATGGACGGCGACGGCCGTGGCGGTGCTGCCCTTTCGATGCGCGCCGTCACCGGCAAGCCGATCAAGCTGATCGGCACCGGCGAAAAGATGGACGGGCTGGAGGAATTCCACCCCAAGCGCATCGCTGACCGCATCCTCGGCATGGGCGACATTGTCTCGCTCGTCGAAAAGGCCGCCGAGAACATCGACGCCGAACAGGCGGCGGCGATGGCCAAGAAGATGCAGTCGGGCAAGTTCGACCTGAACGATCTCGCCGGCCAGCTTCAGCAGATGTCGAAGATGGGCGGCATGGGCGGCATCATGGGCATGATGCCCGGCATGGGCAAGATGAAGGACCAGATGGCCGCCGCCGGTCTCGACGACAAGATGTTCGGCCGCCAGCTCGCCATCATCTCGTCGATGACCAAGGCAGAGCGCGCCAATCCCGATTTGCTCAAGCATTCGCGCAAGAAGCGCATCGCTGCCGGTTCCGGCACCGACGCGGCCGAAATCAACAAGCTGCTCAAAATGCATCGCGGCATGGCCGACATGATGAAGGCGATGGGCGGCAAGGGCAAAGGCGGCGGCCTGATGCGCGGCATGATGGGCGGCCTCGCCTCCAAGATGGGCCTCGGCGGCATGATGCCCGGCGGTATGGGTGGCATGATGGGCGGCGGCATGCCGGACCTGTCGAAGATGGACCCCAAGCAGCTCGAAGCCTTGCAGAAGCAGGCGCAGGCAGCCGGCCTAGGCGGCGGCATGAAAGGCCTTCCCGGCGGCGGTGGCCTGCCCAGCGGCATGCCAGGTTTGCCCGGCGGCATGAAACTTCCCGGGCTTCCCGGCCTCGGCGGTGGCGGGCTGCCCGGCCTTGGCAAGAAGAAGTGAGGACGCCATGAACGAAGAAAAGGACATGGCCGACGCCCGCGCCCTCCTGGCAGATTACCGGGCGTCGATCGACAACATCGACGCAGCCCTCATCCACATGCTTGCCGAGCGCTTCCGCTGCACCAAGGCGGTTGGCGTGCTGAAGGCGACTCATGGCTTGCCGCCGGCCGACCCGGCACGCGAGCAGCAGCAGATCGCCCGGCTTCGCCAGCTGGCGAAGGATGCCCATCTCGACCCGGATTTCGCGGAAAAGTTCCTCAACTTCGTCGTCCGCGAAGTGATCCGCCACCACGAACAGATCGCCGCTTCCAACGGCGTGACGAAAACCAACTGAAACCCAATCAACGAACTTAGTTTTTAGGAGAAAAGAAATGCCGTTGAAGATCCGACTGGCCCGTGCGGGCTCGAAGAAGCGTCCTTATTACCACGTCGTCATTGCCGACGCCCGTTCGCCGCGTGACGGCCGGTTCATCGAGTCCATCGGCTCGTGGAACCC
>NZ_RZQE01000401.1:0-5505 GCF_004022955.1 Mesorhizobium sp. M7A.F.Ca.US.002.01.1.1
TGCCGATCTCGCGGCTCGACAGGCTCGCGCGCCTGCGGACCAAGAACTCAGAAACCTGACCGAAAGCAAGGTCGAACAAGGCATCGACAAGATTGCTGCGGACGCAAACATTTTCCGTGCCCAGATCGCCACTCTTGAGAGCCGGAAGGCCATTTTGGATGCGGTCATGGCCGACACCGCCAGCCGGCTTTCCGGGTTGCGGGTTCTCGAGCCGCAGGTCAGTTTGCTGACCCAGCGATACAACGAACTTCTTGGCCGGCAACAGGATTTGACGCGGCGTATCGGAGTTCCCTCGGCTGGAATTTCCATCCTATCGGCGGCATGGCCGCCGACCATCCCGCAGACCTTGCCCGCCATCTTCCTTGTTCCGCCCGGGATGATTGTGTTCGCTATACTGGGCGCGATTTTCGTCACGATGCGCAATCACTTCGATCGGACTTTTCGCGGTGAGACCGAGGCGGAAGCGGTGCTCAAGGTTCCATGTATGGGGCAGATTCCCGAAGCAGGCAGGGTGCATGCCAAACGACTGCGAACCCTTGTCCTGGGCGAGCGCAGCTCCGCCTATAGCCGCGCCGTGACGTCGTTGCTGATTGCTGCGGCGCCCAATGCGCTGAGGGCTCGTTCGTCGTACACGGCGCTTGTCACCTCCAGCGTCCCGGAGGATGGGGGGACCGAGCTCGCATGGAGTCTGGCGCTGGCCGGCACGCGGATGGGCGGCCGTGTTCTCTTGATCGATCTTGAACGCAAGGGCGTTCAACTCACGCTCGAGTTCCTGCATCAGTTCAGCGAGCGCAAGAGCCGCCATTCCTTCGCTGACTATGTCTGCAATCGCAGCAACCTGGAAAACGCCGTGGCCAGTCTGCATGAAATCGGCATCGACGTGATGACCGCTGCTCCGTCGGACGATCTGCTGGCGGTGTTGTCCTGCGAGGATGGGGGCAAAGTGATGGCGGATCTGCACTTGACCTATCGCATCGTCATCATAAACCTGCCGTCGGCGCTCGGGCGGCCGGAAGCCAAATTTCTGGCTGGATGGGCTGATGCGGTGCTTTTTGCCGTCCGATGGAGGAAAACGCCACGTACCCTCGCTCGCGGGGTGCTGGAACTCCTTCAGGGCAACGGTTCTCTTGCGGTACCCGTCGGCAGCGTCCTCACGCAAGTGAACTTGAAAAAACATGCTGGATATCGGCTCGAGGATAGCGCCGACCTCTTGCGCGAGCAGATAGCATGACCAAGCACAGGCTCGTCCTTGGGCCGCGGACGATCCGGGGGCGGTTCATCCAGGGAGCGGCCCGGACGATTCAGGGTGCAGCCTGTCCGCAGAGCGCGTCATTCAGGTGAATGATGGCAAGGTTCGGTGTGCATCGTAGGCTGCGGCAATCCCCGATATTTGCCTCCCTCGGAAGCGCGAACCGATGGCACTGAGCGACCTTCTGAGACCCAAGATGGTTCCCGCGGCCGACACAGCCATCATCGCTGTTCGGCCGAGCACGATCGGTTCGATCATTCGTGCAGCTGGTGAAGTGTCGGCGATGGCAATTGTCGGCCAACTCACCCTTCTTGCTGCGATTCCGGTCTTGGCGCGGCTCTATTCGCCTGCGGATTTCGGCATCTTTACGATTTATCTGTCGATTGTGAACATACTCGCCGGGGTCGCAGCATTGCGCTTCGAGGCGTCACTCTATGGGGTTAAGGGGAGCGCCCAGGCCTATGTGACGGTCAAGCTTATCCTTTTGGCTGTGTTCGTGACCACCGTCCTGGCCTTTTCGGCCGGACAGATGCTGTCGAACCTTGCTCCCAACCGCCTCGGCTCGCTTGCCTGGCTCATTCCGATCGGAATGGGAGGCGCAGGTCTGGTCGAAGCCATGAACTGCTGGAGCCTGCGTGCTGGGCTTTTGCGCGACTTTGCCCTTGGGCGGCTGATCCTGCCGGCGAGCATGGCTGCACTGCAATTGGTTTTCGGCATTGCCAACCTTGGCGGCGAAGCGATGATCCATGCCCATATTTTGAGCCAGTTCGTCTTTATCGGGTATATCGGTTATCGGGTGACGAGCTGGGAGGATTTGCGCGGCATCGCCCGGGCACCCTGGCGTGCGGTGTTCGAAAAGGCCCGGCGGGAATACAAATTTCCTCTGTTCGATATCCCCGCAACACTCGCGAGCATAGCGATCAACAATCTTCCGGCAGTTCTTGTCGGTGGGCTGTTCGGCACCGCATTTGCCGGATATTTGGGCGTGGCAACGCGCCTGGTTACCGGTCCAGTGACGCTGATCGCTTCACCGCTCAGCAATGTTTTTGTCGCCGAAGCAAACCAGAACAACAATCGTGGACACCTGCTTGGCGTGGCACGCGGGCTTCTCCTGCTGGCTGCCGGCTTTACCGCGGTGCCGATATTGCTGCTTGGACTCGCCGCGCCCTATGTGGTCGTTCCGCTCCTGGGCGAGCCTTGGATGCCCACCGCGGAAATCATGACCGCACTGGCGCTGATGGGCGCGGCACAAGCGTTGTCGACTCCGCTTAGCGACGTTCCCGCTCTGCTACGTCGGCAAGGAACAAGACTGGTCATCGACCTCGCACGAGCAGTTCTCGTGTTTGGCCCGTTGCTCGCCGGCGCCCAGGCGGGCTGGCAGCCAGTCACCGTCATCTATTTCATGGCCGCCGGCGGCGCGTCGGGTTTCGCTCTGAAAATGGCAGCATCGCTGTATTTGTTGACCCACGACCCTCAACCAGCAGGCGCTGCAACGTGCATCCAACATGAATGTCTCGAGGAAAAAACACCATGAATTCGTCGTCGGTTGACAATCTTCAAGCGGCAGTTGCGGTCACCCAGCATGACCGTGCCAATGTCTCATGGTCACGCCCTTTTATCTCTGTCGGGATACCAACCTTTCGCCGGCCCGATACGATCCGCAGGGCGATCGACAGCGTCCTGGGTCAGGATTACTCCGATTGGGAGTTGGTCGTGAGCGACGACGAGGGACCGGAGGGCGAGACCTGGGCTATCGTGACCGACTATGCACGAAGCGAACCTCGCATCCGCATCATCGAGAACAGCCGAGGTCGCGGTCAGGTGGAGAACACCAACAACGCTATGCTGGCTTGCTCTGGACGGTGGATCAAGTTGCTGCACGACGATGACTGGCTTGCGCCAGGTGCACTCAGGACATTCGCCGAAGTTGCCAAACAGCACCCGTCGGTCGCCTTCATGACGTCTGCCGCAAACATAATCGAGGACAAGCGAGTGAGATTTCGCCAAGTCCCCAAGGAGCAGGAAGCGATCTCCCTTTATTCCAGCCAGCAGTGCCTGATGGACCTCTATCTGGTGCGCGCGACACGCTGCCTGGGGATCATTCCATCCACATTGCTGATCAACAGCGACGTCATTCGTGCCGGCTGCTTGATGCGCACGCACAAAGAGATTCCGGCCGGAGTGGATCAACTGTTCTTCGTCGATCTAGCCAGCCATGGGGACATGGTGGCGATAAGCGATCCGCTTACCTTTTATGATGCAACGAGCCATCCAAGCATTACCACGTCAAAGAGTTTCCGCGAGGTCGACGAAGTGACTCTCGCCGTCAAGCAGCTTAACTGGAATCTCATCAAAGACCGCAACCATCTCCCGCCTCCCGAGACATTGCTGCGGGCGCTGCGGGTTGCTCGTATTCCCATGCGGTTCCACCAGCAGTCCTGGTTGACTACGTTCCTGGATGGGATTCAGATCTTCCGGCCTTCCGTCATGAAGGTGGCGGGCTGGCACGTGCTTAATCACGTGTTTGCAATCCGCCCAAGATTGGGCCGGGTGCGCACGCGACGGCGGTAAGGTGAGGCTGGCCGACAAGCACATCAGCGACAGATTGCGCGCACAAGCCTGTTGTGCGCGCGCATGGTAAAGGCGTTTGCCTCACGGCAAAACGCATATGCGCCCAAGAAGAGCTACCAGTTCCGCCTGTCGCCGTGTTTCGGTCTTGGCGAACAGCGACGCCAGCTGCGACCTTATCGTGGTCCGGCTCAAGCGCCGCTTGCGGGCTATTTCCAAAGGGGCATCGCCCTGCGCCAAGCGCAGTGCGAGCTGCGTTTCGGCACTCGTCAGACCAAACATTCTTTGCAGCGTCTGGGGATTTGGCCCGGACCTGTTTTCACGATCCAGCAGCGCCACGATGCTTGTCGCGTCAGGCGTTGCTATGCCCTTCTCGTTCAATATCAGGGGCCTGTCGCCCATACCTCGGATCACCACCCATGAAAGCGTGCCAGGAGAAAAATTGCCCGGCACGTTTGCGATCAGCCGTCTCAGCGCAGCAAATACCTTGCTGGCCGTATCGGCTGCCTCGCCTTCGCGCTCCAAGGTGTTTTGAGCGGCTGAATTCCACTCCATGACCTTCCTGTCGCTGTTCAGGATCAGGTAGCCACAACCGATGCGATCAAGCATTCTCACCACAGATGCAAGGCTGCTCTGCCGTGGCTCGACAGCAACGCTGTCGAACCGTTGCGGTGCTTGATGCCAAGCGGAAGCATGCTCACCTTGCGTTCTCAAGGCGGAGACAGGCTTTCCCCCGAAACTTCCATATTGGCGACCAAGAATTCCATCATCTTGCCTACCAACCAGTGCCATTTTCTTACCTCCCGCAAAACGGCAACGCCTCCCAGTCAAAAGGAGGTGCCTTAAACATGTCAGTCAGGTCGCTTGGAGAGTAGCGGTCCGATCCGCCCCCGACATCGGACAAAATGCGCGCTACAATCCCGGGGAACAATCCTGCGGTCGGACTAGTCTGTACGCTTTTCGGTCTAATCTCGACGGACTAGTCAGAAGGTTATAGTCTGGCACATGCGTTTGCATTCGCTCAGTTTGCATCCGAACAGCTCAGGCAAGTTGCTGACCCGCCTTGCCTCGATGTCGCTCCTGATAGCGACACTTGCAGTCGAGACAGCGCTGCCGACCTCTGTGGCATACGACATCGGCTTTTTTGAGTTTGTTCCCGCCATTATTGCCATCTCATATCTCGAAGATCGCATGATCGCTCTTGCGGCAACATTTGTGATGGTTGCCGTCGGCTTGTTGACGCGGGATGTCCTGCACCATCCAATCGATGTCGGCCTTTGGGTTCAAGCCATTCTGCTGCTGGTTGCAGGGGGGATGATCGCCCTGACTTTCCACCGGCAGAGGCAGGACTACCGCACCCTTTTGCAGGTTGCGGAGGCTAGACTCGCGGCCTTGGAAGCAACCGAAAACAGGTATCGCTGGGCATTCGAACGTGCCGCCATTGGCTTTGCCAACATGAATGAGAACGGAGAGTTGCAACGGTCCAACAAGCGTCTTTGTGAGATGACAGGGTATGTCGAGGAGGAGCTTTCAAGTCTGCCGCTCAGCGCACTCGTCCACCCCGACGACAACCACACCTTGGCGGAAGCGTTGACTCGCCTGAAAGACACGACTTCGTTCGGCTCGGAGATCCGTCTCCTGAGAAGAGACGGCACGATTTTGTGGACAAGATTGGCCCTGTCTTTGGC
>NZ_RZQE01000402.1:0-5491 GCF_004022955.1 Mesorhizobium sp. M7A.F.Ca.US.002.01.1.1
GCTCTATGATTTGGCGTTTCCCAAGCAGATCAGGCGCTCCAGGGTGCGGGAGGTGATCGCCGCCGCAGATGCCGTCTTCTGCGACGCCAATCTTCCGACGACGGCGCTGGAACGGCTGGTCGCGCTCGCCGCGGGCAAGCCGGTTTTCGCGATTGCCATTTCGCCGGCCAAGGTGGTGCGGTTGCTACCGGTGCTGAAGGAGCTTTCGCTGGTCTTCATGAACCGGCGCGAGGCCATGGCGCTGGCCGGCGTCGCCGCGAATGCCACGGAGCGCGAGGTGGTCGACGGGTTGCGATGCAGCGGCCTCGTCAGCGGCGTGGTGACGGCAGGCGGCGGGCCCATGCTGGGCTTCGATGAAGCCGGCGCCTTCTCTATCCTGCCGCCGCCACCAAGAAAGGTCGCCGACGTCACCGGCGCCGGCGATGCGCTGGCGGGCGCAACGGTCGCAGCCCTGCTGCGAGGACTGCCGCTGCGGGCAGCTCTGCGCGAAGGCATTGCCGGGGCGACGCTTGCCATCGAAAGCGCCGCCGCCGTTCCGGAGTTCACCGCGGCGAGCTTCGCGGAAGCGTTGGTCCTTGTGCCGGATGCCAGGGAAGTGGCATGAGACCGGCGAATTCATAGTGCCGCGATGTTGCCGAGCGTCCGACGGACGCGCCGCATTCCGGATAGGAGACCTTGATGACCCCTGAGACCGCCCGCCCCTTCATCGACATCCACGCGCCGGTGGCGCAGGCCCTGGCCGACGGCCGGCCGGTGGTGGCGCTGGAAAGCACCATCATCACCCATGGCATGCCCTACCCCGACAACGGCGCCATGGCGGCCGATGTCGAAAAGATCATCAGCGATGGCGGCGCCGTGCCGGCGACGATCGCCGTGGTTGGCGGCCGCATCAAGATCGGGCTTTCTGACGGCGAGCGCGAATCGCTGGCGATGACGGGCGACGCCATGAAGCTGTCGCGCGCCGATCTCGGTTTTGCCGTGGCGCAAGGGCGCACCGGCGGCACCACGGTCGCCGCCACGATGATCGCGGCGCATATTGTCGGCATAAAAGTGTTTGCCACCGGCGGCATCGGCGGCGTGCACAAGGGCGCCGAAAAGAGCTTTGACATTTCCGCCGATCTCGACGAGCTGGCGCGCACCCCGGTGATTGTCGTCTCGGCCGGCGCCAAGGCGATCCTCGACATCGAAAAGACGCTGGAAGTGCTGGAGACGCGCGGCGTGCCGGTGATCGGCCATGGCTGCGAGACGATGCCGGCCTTCTGGTCCAGGCAATCGCCGTTCCGCGCGCCGCTGACCTTGCACGAGCCGGAAGAGATCGCGCATTTCTACCAGACGAGGGCAGCACTTGGGCTTGCTGGCGGCATGCTGATTGCCAATCCTGTGCCGGAAAACCAGGAAATCCCGGCTGCGGAGATGGCGGGCTATATCGACGCCGCGCAGAAGGCCGCCGAGGCACAACATGTCACCGGCAAGGCGGTGACGCCATTCCTGCTGGGAAAGATCCTCGAACTGACCGGCGGCAGGAGCCTGAAGACCAACATCGCGCTGGTGGAAAACAATGCACGGCTGGCGGCGAGGATAGCCAGGGCATTGTAGGGCACGGCCTCCAAGGTCGGCGGGACAGAGGGGGTGCTGTCCCTCCGCTGTGCCAAGGCTGGCGTCACTTCCCCGCCCTTCGCCCCGCCTCATACGCCCGGCGTGCCCAGACCGTCATCTCGTCGGGATCATCAAAAGCGCTGTCGGGAACGCTCCAATAGGGCATGGCGACCAGCTTGCCGTGGCGCGAGCCGGTGTAGGTCCATTGCGTGCAGCCGGCGGCCTCGAACTCGGGGGCGCTTTGCTCGTCGGCTTTCAACAGCAATTCGCCGCGCAGCACGATGGCGACGATGACGCCGTCGAAATAGATGCCCTTGCCGCCGAACAGTTTGCGGATGCTGACAGGGCCGAGACCCTCGAACAGTTCGGCGATGCGTTCATTGTCCATGCCGCGATCATGTCACCGGCATCTGGCCTTGTCATCGCCGCAACCAAAATCATGCTGACAGGTTGAGAGAGGTCGATCGGAGTTTTCCCGCCATGCCGCTTCTGCTGAAAGGGTCCTGCCGCTGCAATGCCGTGCGTTTCGAGGTGGAAAGCCACACGCCGGCGCCGTTCATGCTGTGCTACTGCTCCATCTGCCGCAAGCAGCAAGGCGGCGGCGGCTTCGCCATCAATCTCGGTGCCGACAACGAGACACTGAACATCAGGGGCAAGCGCAGCCTCGGCGTCTTTCGGGCGGAGATCGAGGACGACGAGCATCCGCATTGCGAAATCTCAACCGGCGAGCGCAATTTCTGCAAGAAATGCGGCTCAGCCCTTTGGCTCTACGATCCGACATGGCCGGAACTGGTGCACCCCTTCGCCTCAGCGATCGACAGCGATTTACCCATTCCGCCGAGCCGAGTGCACCTGATGCTGAAATACAAAGCGAACTGGGTGGAGCCGGTGGTTGGCAAGCACGACAAGGTCTTCGACGTCTATCCCGAGGAATCGATCGCCGATTGGCACAAGCGGACGGGCATGTGGGTGGAGTGAGTTTCTTCGCCCCGTTTACGGGGAGGTGAGGAGTGATCCGCGCACCGAACGAAAAGCCAATTGCTTGGATTTTCTAACGACGTACGCCGGCAGGCTGGGCGGAGCTAACTCTGGAGAGGCTGGCGCTGCCCCTCATCCGTCACTTCGTGACACTTTCTCCGCGTAAACGGGGCGAAGGAAAAAATCAGGCCGAAGCGCGTGCCTCTGCCAGTGCCTTCAGGTCGGCCGGCTTCAGTTCGACGGATTCGCCGCAGCCGCAGGCCGAGCTCTGGTTCGGGTTGTGGAAGGTGAAGCCGGTGCGCAGCGTCGTCTGCTCGAAATCCATCTCGGTGCCGAACAGGAATAGCGCAGCCTCGGGCGCGACATAGACATGCGCGCCGTCGCGCTCGATATGGTCGTCCTTGGTGTTGGGCTCGGTCACCAGATCGACCGTATATTCCATGCCGGCGCAGCCGCCCTTCTTGATGCCGAGGCGGATGCCATGCGCGTTGTCGCGGGTGGCGACGATCTCGCGCACCCGGTCGGCGGCCTTTTCGGTCATGGTGATGACGGCGAAGCGTCCCATTCTTTTTCCTTCCATTCCATGCAGGTTCAAGGCCTGCCGAATGATTCCTCACCTAAAATGGTGAAGTTTTATCCCTGGCGCAAGTGTGCCAGGCTTGACGCTAGTACCAGCCCACCGCCACCTGCGCCTCTTCCGACATGCGGTCGGCCGACCAGGGCGGGTCGAAGGTCATGTTGACCTCGACGCCGGACACGCCTTCGACGGCGCCGACGGCATTTTCGACCCAGCCGGGCATTTCGCCGGCGACAGGGCAGCCGGGAGCGGTCAGCGTCATGTCGATCTTGACCGAGCGATTGTCCTCGATGTCGATCTTGTAGATGAGGCCGAGCTCGTAGATATCGGCCGGGATTTCCGGATCGTAGACCGTCTTCAGCGCCGATACGATGTCGTCGGTCAACCGCGCCAGTTCGTCGGCTGGGATGGCCGATCCCGAAACCAGCGCATTGGGCGCGGTTTCCGGAGTGGTCTCGGCAGCGATGCTTGCATCATCCATGGTCGTCACCCAAAAAACGTCATCCGAAGAATTTGCGCGCTTTTTCAAGCGCCTCGGCCAATGCGTCGACTTCGGCCCTGGTATTATACATGCCGAACGATGCCCTGCATGTGGAGGTTACGCCGAAACGTTTCAACAGCGGCTGGGCGCAATGGGTGCCCGCGCGGACTGCAACGCCCTGCCTGTCTATCACCATCGACACGTCGTGCGCATGAATGCCTTGCAGTTCGAACGAGATGATGGCGCCCTTGCCGGGCGCATCGCCGAAGATGCGCAGCGAATTGATGGCGCGTAGCCGCTCATGCGCATAAGTCTTGAGGTCTTCCTCATGCGCGGCGATGCGCTCGCGGCCGATCGTTTCCATATAGTCGAGCGCGGCACCCAGTCCGATCGCCTGCACGATCGGCGGCGTGCCGGCTTCGAAACGATGCGGCGGCTCGTTGTAGGTGACGATGTCTTCCGTCACCTCCTCGATCATCTCGCCACCGCCCATGAAGGGGCGCATGCCCTGGAGAATGTCCTTCTTGCCGTAGAGCACGCCGATGCCCGAAGGGCCATAAACCTTGTGCCCGGTGAAGACGAAGAAGTCGCAGTCGAGATCCTGCACATCGATCGGCATATGCACGGCGCTCTGGCTGCCGTCGACGAGGACGGGAATTCCACGCGCATGCGCGATGCGCACGATTTCCTTGATCGGCGTCACCGTGCCCAGCGCATTCGACATCTGCGTGACGGCGACCAGTTTGGTGCGGTCGGTCAGCCGTTTTTCGAATTCCTCGATGTGGAAGACGCCGAGATCGTCGACCGGCACCCAGACCAGCTTGGCGCCCTGCCGCTCGCGGATCAAATGCCAGGGAACGATGTTGGAGTGGTGCTCCATGATCGACAGCACGATCTCGTCGCCCTCGCCGATGTTGGGCATGCCATAGCCATAGGCCACGGTGTTGATGGCCGAGGTCGTGTTCGAGGTGAAGATGATGTTGTCGGTGCTTGGCGCGTTGAGGAAACGGCGTACCGTTTCGCGCGCCTTTTCGTAGGCGTCGGTCGCGGCATTGGACAGGAAATGCAGGCCACGATGGACGTTGGCATATTCCTGGCTGTAGGCGTGCTGGACAGCGTCGAGCACCACCTGCGGCTTCTGTGCCGAGGCGCCATTGTCGAGATAGACCAGCTTCTTGCCATAGACTTCCCGCGACAGGATCGGGAAATCGCGGCGGATCGCTTCGACGTCGTAGAAATCTCCGATCTTGCCCGGTGCGTTCATCAGGTCACCCGTGTGCCACGAACCAGCCGTCGAGCCGCGCTTCCAGCGCTTCGACGATCGCCTCGTCGTCCAGTTCCTCGATCACCTCGGCGACAAAGGCCTTCACGAGCAAGCCCCGCGCGCTTTTCTCGTCGACGCCGCGCGCCATCAGGTAAAACAGATGATCGTGGTCGATCTCGGTGACCGTCGCGCCATGGCCGCAAATCACGTCGTCGGCGAAGATTTCAAGCTCCGGCTTGGTCGAGAACTCGCCATCGTCCGACAGCAACAGCGTGTTGCATGCCATCTTGGCGTTGGTCTTCTGCGCATATTGATGGACGTTGATGCGGCCCTGAAACACGCCGCGCGCCTTGCCCGTCACCACGTTGCGGATGATCTCCGTCGAGGTCGTGTGCGGCACGGCGTGGTCGAGAACCATGGTCACGTCGGTATGGGTGTCGCCGGCCAAGAGGTTGATGCCGCGCAGCTTGAAATCGGCGCCTTCGCCAGTCGTCCTGACCATGATCTCCTGGCGCACGAGCTTGCCGCCGGCGTTCATGACGAACAACGTCAGCTTGGCATTCTTGCCGATATGGGCCTTGAACTGGGCCAGATG
>NZ_RZQE01000403.1:0-5487 GCF_004022955.1 Mesorhizobium sp. M7A.F.Ca.US.002.01.1.1
GCCCGATGGCGTCGAGCCAGAGCAGCCATTTCCAGCGCGATTCGACACGATGCGCGCTGAAGAAGACCAGCACCGCAACCGCGGCGCAGACCAGCACATAGCCGGAGTTGGCGACCCAGAAAACCGGCAGGTTGAGGATGACGTCGCGAAGCGTGCCGCCACCTATCCCGGTGACGCTGGCCAGGAACAGGAAGCCGATAATGTCGAGCTGCTTGCGCGAAGCCGCAAGCGCTCCGGTCGCCGCGAAGACGGCGACACCGGCATAGTCGAGAAGCGCGATGGGGTTCATTGCAGGCCAGGGGAGTAAGGGAATAAGGCAGTAGGGCAGTAGGGCAGTATGTTTAGCACGAAGCCGCACGGAAGGTGCGATTGCCCTTTTCCCTACTGCCCTACTGCCCTACTGCCCTACTCCCCTACTCCCTTAACTATGCATCTTTCTCAGCCTGCTCGTTTACCGGCCCCGGCTCGACCGGCGCTTCAGCGGCGGCAAACTTCGGACCGCCTTTGGCGACGCCGACCATAGCCGGGCGCAGCACGCGGTCGCCGATCGAATAGCCCGGCTGCACGACCTGGACCACGGTGTTGGCCGGGACGTCCGGATTGGGCACTTCGAACATCGCCTGGTGGAAATTGGGATCGAACTTCTCGCCTTCCGGCGCGAGCTTCTTGACCCCATGCCGTTCCAGCGCCGACAGCATGGCGCGCTCGGTGAGGTCGACGCCTTCGATCAGCGCCTTGAAGCCGGCGTCACCCGATGCCTTGGCCTCGGCGGGAATCGCATCCAGCGCGCGGCGCAGATTGTCCGACACCGAAAGCATGTCGCGGGCGAAATTCGCGACCGCGTAGGTGCGCGCATCGTGAACATCGCGCGCCGTGCGGCGACGCAGGTTTTCCATCTCGGCCGCCACGCGCAGCGCGCGGTCCTTCAGCTCTTCATTTTCCTTCAGCAGCCGGACAAGGGCTTCATAGTCGCCGTCGGTGCTGCCTTCCGTGCGCTCGGCTGCGGGCTCGGTCGCCTCGACTTCATCGGGCGCGCGTTCGTCTTTTGCCTGGTCGCTCATCGCCGTTTCCCGTCAATCTCGAATGATGTGGATTTTGTGCCCGATATCGATGTTTGGCAGCCAAAAATCAAGGGGTAAGCGATTATGGAAGCCACCGGCCAAGGCCGGACAATGGCAGGCAAGGCATTTCGATTTTAATTCAAATTTTACCTTAACTGCCGGCTTTGCTTGCCCCACAGGCAGGATGGGGGAACCATTCCCTTACTGGAGGAGTTTCGAAGCCGACACAGGATTTTGAGACGATGACCCGCAACACGGGCGAAAAGGCAGAAGGGCTGGCCATCGAGGTCAGGCGCCAGTTGGGTGCCGAGGCGGTGACCCGCTTTCTACGCACCTTGCCGGCCTTCCGCACCGAGGCCGACATTCCCGACCGGCTCCGAGAACTGCTCGACCGCCTCGATGGGGCGGAGCGCGGTGACATCGGCTGGCGCCGGCGTTAACGCAACAATCGATCTTGGCAGCAAACCTCCTATCGGCAATAGCCGGGGAGAGCCGAACCATCTAAGGATAGATGTGTTGTGGTTCAAAATGGAGGACGTAGTGGGCAAGGTTTCGATCACCTCATCGCTGATGGCGCTTGTCGGCCTCGGCGCCATCACCTTGGCGGCTTTTCCGGCACAAGCAGACAATCTGCAGCTGCAATTGGGCAAACATGGCCCGCGGCTGAAGCTCATGGAAGATTGCGACCCCGCCTATGACGATTGCGAAGGCCCCCGTCGCGACGACCGGCGCGACCGCCGTCAACGAGGCTGCACGGAGGACCGGGCCCTCGACAAGGCAGACCGAATGGGCATCCGCCGCGCAAGGATAGAGTCCGTCGGCCGCCGGGAGATCACAGTCCGCGGCAGACAGGGTGGCGACCGCGTGCGCGTGACTTTTGGCACCGAGCGCGGCTGTCCCATCCTCGATCGCGAATAGCGATCGACCCCAGCGGAAAACCGACGCTCAGAATCATCAGCAGGTCGAACCGGCGGTTGGCAGGCTCGACCGCCGGGCCACGCGACAATTACGCACAGTAATTTTGCGTGATGTCGCCTTGCGGCGGCGAGGCACCCCGCCTATGCTTCCTGATGAACATGATTTCCCCTGAGACGGTCGCCAACAGCAAGCGCGCCTGGCTGAAGATTCTCGCCCGCTACAAGAAGCCTGACAGGCGGCGCAGCACCGTCGAACTCGCCATCACTCTCATTCCATTCGCCATACTCTGGGGCCTGTCCTCGGCGGCCTATGCCTATGGCCATTGGTGGGGACTGATCCTCATCCTTCCCGCGGCCGGGTTTCTGGTGCGCATCTTCATGATCCAGCACGATTGCGGCCACGGCTCCTTCTTCGCCAATCGCTACGCGGACGACTGGATCGGCCGCGCGCTCGGCATCCTGACGCTGACGCCCTACGATTGCTGGCGGCGCGCCCACGCGACCCACCACGCCAGCGCCGGCAATCTTGACGAACGCGGCATGGGCGACATCCGGACGCTGACCGTTGCAGAATACCGGCAGATGTCGTGGCGAGGCCGCCTTGCCTATCGTCTCTATCGCCACCCGCTGGTGATGTTCGGGCTCGGTCCGATCTGGCTGTTCATCTTCGAGCAAAGGCTGCCCGTCGGCATGATGCGCGGCGGCCTGACCCCTTGGGTGTCGTCGATGACCACCAATCTTGGCATCGCGGTCGCAGCAGCCATCCTCATTTGGTTCGTCGGTCCCGGCGCGTTCCTGGTGGTCCACCTGCCGATCGTCATCCTCGCCGGTTCGGCCGGCATCTGGCTGTTCTATGTCCAGCACCAGTTCGAGGAAACGGAATGGGCGAAGGATGTCGACTGGGAATTCCAGCACGCTGCCTTGCACGGATCGTCCTATTACGACCTCCCGCCGGTGCTGAACTGGTTCACCGGCAACATCGGTGTCCATCACGTCCATCACCTCTCCGCCAAGGTGCCGTGCTACCGGTTGCAGGAAGTGCTGCGGGATTATCCCGAGCTGCGCGACATCGGCCGTGTCACGCTGCTGGAAAGCCTGCGCTGCGTTAAACTGGCGTTGTGGGACGAGAACCGCCGCAAGCTGGTGTCGTTCCGCGAGGCACGGGCGGCGGCTTAAGCAATTCCAGCAGAAGTGGTGAACGGTTTCCAGGGAAAGCGCGTAGCGTTTTCCCTGGGGCAATTGCGTCAAACCAAGAAAAGTAAAACGACCGCCAGTCTATAGGCACCGCGCCTGGAGCTCCTATCAGGCAGCCCTGATCATGTCGGCGGCCTTTTCGGCGATCATGATGGTTGGCGCATTGGTGTTGCCACCAATCAGTGTCGGCATCACCGAGGCGTCGACGACACGCAAGGCTTCAAGCCCGCGCACCTTGAGTTGCGGATCGACCACCGCCATCTCGTCGACCCCCATCCGACAGGAGCCGACCGGGTGATAGACCGTGTCGGCGCGGGTACGGATATGGGTCATCAGATCGGCATCGCTTGGCTCGCCGGCGATGTGCATTTCCTTGTGCCGGTAGCGCGTCAGCGCCGGTGAAGCCAGCACCTGCCGGGTGATCCTCACGCCTTTCAACAGCAGCTCCGCATCGCGCTGGTCGCCGAGAAAGCGCGGATCGATGCGCGGCGCGGCAAGTGGATCGGCACTGGCCAGCCCAACCTCGCCACGCGAGTGCGGCCGCAATATGCAGACATGACAGGAGAAGCCGAAGCCGTAGTGCAGCGTGCGCGCATGGTTTTCGACCAGCCCGATGACGAATTGCAGCTGCAGGTCAGGGCGCTCAAGCGCCGGGTCGGATTTGACGAAAGCGCCGCTCTCGGCCGCCGGCGAGGCGATCAGCCCGGTCCCATCCCGCCGCCACTGCGCGATATGCCGTAGGAAACCCAACGCGCCGCGCGGGCTCATGCCAAGCATATCGGTGTCCTTCGATCTCCAGCCGACGATGAAATCGAGGTGGTCCTGCAGGTTCTTGCCGACGCCCGGCAGTTCGTGGACGACGGGAACGCCATGCACGGCAAGTTCGGCCGCCGGGCCGATACCCGACAGCAACAGAAGCTGCGGCGAACCGAAGGCACCGCCACACAGGATCACCTCGCACGACGCCTGCGCCACTGCCTCGCCTTTGCGTGTCCGGTAGCGGATACCGGTGGCCCGCTTGCCGTCAAGGACGATGCGTGTGGCGTGCGCCCGCGTGATCACGGTCAGATTGGTCCGCTGCATCACCGGATGGAGATAGGCGGCGGCAGTCGAACAGCGCTCGCCATTACGGGCGCCACCGGCAAATTGGGTCACCTGGAAATAGCCGGCGCCCTCTTGTTCCGGTCCGTTGAAATCGTCCGAGGCGCGAATCTGGTTTTCGGCACAAGCCTCTATGAAGGCCTTGGCGATTGGCCTCGGCGAGCGCTGGTTCGACACTTTCAGCGGGCCGTCCCCGCCATGCAGGGCATCAGTGCCGCGCTCATTGCCTTCGGCGCGCCGGAAATAGGGCAGCACCTCATCCCACGACCAGCCCTCACAGCCCAGATCGGCCCATTCGTCATAGTCGCTGCGATGGCCTCTGACATAGAGCATCGCATTGATGGCGCTGGAGCCGCCCAGCGCCTTGCCGCGCGGCTGGTAGCCGTTGCGGCCGCCAAGACCTTGCTGCGGCACGGTTTCGAAGGCCCAGTTGTTGATCCTGGGCCGGCCGGAAAGCATACCGATAATGCCAGCCGGAGCGCGGATCAGCATATCCCTGCCCTCGCCGCCAGCTTCGATCAGGCAGACCGTTTTCGAGGGATCTTCCGAAAGCCGTGCGGCAAGCGCACAGCCGGCGGACCCACCGCCGGCTATGACATAGTCGTAACGCATGAAGACCCCTCCCCGATCATTCCGGATTTTCCATCCGGAAGCTCAAGAGAAGGCTTGAACAGGGGGCGTTGTAAAGACGCGCGGAATTACCGCAACGTCAGCTGCTGCGAACGCGCCGCCAGGAGTATTTCGGGCCTTTTGGTTCCGGCACGGCGGCTGGCTGGTAGTAGAGCCCCAATCCGCCGGTGCGGCCCTCCTCCAGACGCTTCAACAGCACGGGGTTCGATATCTCGAACTCGTCGAAGCCCAGGCGCAGCATATGCGGCAGTTGGTCGACCAGTACCTGGCCCGTGGCGCGAACGGCACCTTCGAAATGGTAGCGGCCGCGCAGCAGTTCTCCCTTGGAGAAGGAGCGGCCGTCGCTGAAGGCCGGAAAGGCCAGCGCCACCAGCGACAGCTGGTCGAGCAGGTCGGCGATCTTCTCGAGCTGATCACCCGGCTGCAGCAGGACGCCGAGCCGTTCCTTGGCCGAGCGGCGCACCTCCGGATCGAGATCGAGGAAGACTTGCAACGGCAGGATGAAGCGGCCGTTGCCGGACAGCGCATCGGCGCTTTCGGCATGCGTCCACTCATCCTCCTGAAAACCCGCAGGGGTCCAGAGC
>NZ_RZQE01000404.1:0-5486 GCF_004022955.1 Mesorhizobium sp. M7A.F.Ca.US.002.01.1.1
GCCTAGGCGCGATCCGGAAGAGCCGCCGGCTCCTTGGTCGCGTGCGTGCCTCTGTTGTGCGTCCGCTCGTAAAGCTCGCGAACGATTCGGCTGGCGGTAGTTTCAAACAGAAATGGCAAGAAAGCATGAACGAGCGCGGCGCCGGCCGCCATCAACAGGCGCGACGAAAACCAGGCGGCAAAGCCCATGTGGCTGAAATAGGTTTCGCCGACCTTGGCCGGATGAGAGGTGAAAATCCTTGCGACCGACATGCTGGTTCCCCTTCAGCGCTTGAAGTTCCTGATATGAGTATCCTGACATGCTTCGCCGGTTCATCGGTCTCAAAATGTCCTTGTATTTCGGTGATGCATGGGACAAATATCCCACATGGCGCTGGAAATTGACGAAATCGACCGGAAATTGCTCGCCGAGTTGCAACGCGACGGCACGCTGTCGGTCGACCAGTTGTCGGAACGGGTGGCGCTGTCGCGCAATGCCTGCTGGCGCCGGGTGAAGCGGCTGGAGGAGGCCGGTGTCATCACCGGCAGGGTGGCGCTGGTCGATGCCGAAAAGCTCGGGCTTGGCCTTTCCGTCTTCATCCTGATCCGCACGTCCAACCACGATCCGGAGTGGCTGCAGAGATTCCGGGCGGCGGTGACCGGCTTTCCCGAGATCATCGGCGTCTACCGCATGTCCGGCGACCTCGACTACGTTCTGCGCGCCCGCGTCGCCGACGTGAAGGCCTATGACCGGCTCTACCAGCGGCTGATCGCCAAGGTGGCGCTGTCCGACGTCTCCGCCTCCTTCGTGATGGAGGAGATCAAGGAGACGACGGTGGTTCCGATGGAAGTGCGCTAAGGTATGTTGAGATTCAGGTCAGGCCATACTGATGCCTGAAAGAAAGCCGTTGATAGGCTTGCGGGCGAATTGACCGAATCGGCAATCGCGCCGATAGGATCGATTTTATGCGCGCAGCCCTTCAAACTCCCTCCGTCATCGGTCCGACCGTCGGCTTCGTCAGGTTGCCGCATGCTGAAGGACTTCCCCTTCCTGCTTATGAAAGCACCGGTGCTGCCGGCATGGATCTGCGCGCCGCGGTGCCGGACGACCGGCCGCTGCTGATCCTGCCCGGAAAACGCGCTCTGGTGCCGACCGGGCTGATCCTGGAAATTCCCGAAGGCATGGAAGGCCAGGTGCGGCCGCGCTCAGGCCTTGCCTTCAAACATGGGCTGACCGTCCTCAACACGCCCGGCACCATCGACAGCGACTATCGCGGCGAGGTCAAGGTGCTGCTGATCAATCTCGGCGACGAGGACTTTGCCGTGACGCGCGGCATGCGCATCGCCCAGATCGTTTTTGCCGCGGTGACGCAAGCCGCCGTGGAAGAGCGCAACCTGGCCGGCGGCACGGCGCGCGGCGCGGGCGGGTTCGGATCGACCGGCACCGCCTGATGCCTGAACTGCCTAAACTTGTCATCTTCGACTGCGACGGGATCCTGGTCGACACGGAGAACCTGGCCAATCGGCGCCTTGCCGAATGGCTGACCGCTGCCGGCTATCCGACAAGCTTCGAATATTGCCGCAAGAATTTCTCCGGCCGCAGCATGGCGTCGGTGCAGAAAGAGATCGAAGAAAAGACCAGCGTCAGGCTTGGCGCCGATTTTGTCGATCGCTGGAACGCCGGCCTGCCAGACCTGTTCGCCCACGGCGTCGAAGCAATCCCTTATGTCCGCGAATTCGTCGAGGCCGTGCGGTCAGCCGGGATCGCCTATTGCGTCGCCACCTCGGCCCGGGTGTCGAAGATGCACATCACACTTGGCCAGACCGGGCTGTTGCCGCTGTTCGAACACGCGATGTTTTCCTCGACGATGGTCGCGCGCGGCAAGCCGTTTCCGGACCTGTTCCTGCATGCTGCGAAAACCGTGGGCTTTGCACCTGCCGACTGCATCGTCATCGAGGACAGCGTCGCTGGCACGCAGGCCGGCATCGCGGCCGGCATGCGGGTGTTTTCCTATCACGCCGATCCCTATTCCGACCGCGACGGCCTTATCCAGGCCGGCGGCATCCTGTTCGACGACATGCGCGAACTGGCCGGGCTGGTGCCGATCCACTGAGCTGGCTGACGGACTGGACGGGTTGGGAGGCTGTGCTACGTTCCGCGCGCCCGACAGCCTGAGGCGACCATGCCGACGAACCTGCTTCGCTTCATCCTCGCCGTGATGCTGCTGCCATTGCTGTGGACCGCAGCCGGCGCGCAAGACGCCAGCCTTCCGGAGCTCGGCAGCCCACTGCCCGGCCAAAAAGACATCACCTATCTCGACCTCGCCAGGATGATCATTCCAGACCTCGCCGCCGACAAGAATGGCTTTTACAGGGGCGGGCTGCCGATCGCGATGCGCCATATCGAGGGACCCGACAGCGGCGGCTCGCCGCCCGAAACCTCAGGCTTTTCCAATGCCTCCGTGCTTGCCATCAAGGCGGGAGGCAAGGACCGCCTGACCATGCTGTTCGATCTCGGCGATTCCTCAGACAGCGCAGAAGGCTATGCGGTGCTAGCGCTCTACGACATTACGGGCAAACCAAGGCTGCTCGACGCCGCCAATGTCGCCCTCGACCGCAGCACCTATTTCCGCGAACCCGGCAAGCTCGGCATCGGCGCCAATGATGATATCCTCATGATCGAGAGTTCGCATTCCAATTCAAACCAGAACTATATGATCGTCCCGCTGATTATGGTCGCCAGGGACAAGTTGAAGCTGATCGACATCATCTATTTGTTCGACGAGCACGTGTGTGCCTATAGCCGGACGCAGGACGTTGCCTTTAAAGCCATCGCAGAGGGCCGACGCCATGCGGCGATCAAGGTAACGGTGACCGATGCCACCGTCGTGAACGACGAAAGCTGCGATGACCAGCCGCCCAAACCTGAATCTCACGACATCTCCGTCACCTATCATTGGGACAAGACAACGTCGCACTACGCCAAGGATTCCGACGCGCTGGACAAATTGGCAGGAGAGAACGCCAAACGCTTCTGAACCAATCGCATTCGTTTGCCCGGCCAGATGGAGCAGGATAAAATCCGTTCGGCCACACCGCATATGATGGGGGAACTACCATGGACAAGGGCAAGATCTTTCGCGACCTGCATGCCTCGACCTTCGTCGTGCCCAATCCCTGGGATATCGGCACGACCAAGCTGCTCGGCTCGTTCGGCTTCACGGCGCTGGCGACGACCAGCGCCGGCTTTGCCTTTTCGCGCGGCCTGCCGGACGGCGCGGTGACCTTCGACCAGATGATCCACCATTGCCGCGAAGTGACCGCGGCGACCAGCCTGCCGGTCTCGGCCGACCTCGAGAAAGGCAAGGGCGACAGCGCCGAGCAGGCCGCCGAAACCATCTTCGCGGCGGAAGCTGCCGGCCTTGCCGGCTGCTCGATCGAAGACCACACCGGCGATCCGGACAAGCCGATCTATGATTTTGCGCACGCCGTCGAACGCGTTGCGGCGGCCGTGGAAGCGGCGCGGGCCCTGAAACGCGATTTCGTCTTCACTGCGCGGGCCGAGAATTTCCTCTGGGGCAAGTCCGACCTCGACGACACGATCAAGCGGCTGCAGGCGTTCGAGAAGGCCGGCGCCGACGTACTCTATGCGCCAGGCATCGGCAACGTCGAGATGATCCGCACGCTCTGCTCTGCCGTCAGCAAGCCGGTCAATGTCATGGCGGTACCGGGTTTTACCATCGCCGATCTCGCCATGGCCGGCGTCAAGCGTATCTCGCTCGGGCCGTGGCTGACCAATTTCGCCTACGGCATGCTGGAAACGGCGGCACGCGAAATCCAGCAAGACGGCACCTTCGGCTTCACCCGCGCCGCCATGCCGTTCAGCAAATTGCAGGCCCTCTTCGGCAAATCTTCGGATTAATGGGGCCCGTCGCATGACGCTGACCGTGATCGACATGCATACTGGCGGCGAGCCGCTAAGGATCGTCACCGGCGGCTATCCCGGTATCCCCAAGGGCACGATCCTGGAAAAGCGCGCCTATGTGCGCGACCATCTCGATCATCTCAGGAAAATCCTGATGTTCGAGCCACGCGGCCATTACGACATGTATGGCGCCTTGCTGGTCGAGCCGGACCTGCCCGGCGCCGACCTCGCCGTGCTGTTCATGCACAATGAGGGTTATTCGACGATGTGCGGCCACGCCATCGTCGCGCTCGGCCGCTACGCCATCGATGAAGGGCTGGTGGCGAAACAGGAACCAGTCACGACAGTCAATATCGAGGCGCCGTGCGGGCTGGTCGTCGCCTCGGTCGAGGTCAGGGACGGCAAGGCCGGTGCGGTGTCGTTCGAAAGCGTGCCGGCCTTCCTGTTCGCCGGTGGACAGGCGATCGAATTGGCGGGCCACGGCACGATTGGCTTCGACGTCGCCTATGGCGGCGCCTTCTACGCGCTGGCCGATTGTCACCAATTCGGGCTCGAATTCGGCAGAAGCCGGATGCGCGATTTCGTCGATGCGGCAACGGGGCTGACGGACAGGCTCAAGGCTGAATTTCCGCTGTCGCATCCCGACCACGGCGACCTAGCCTACCTATACGGCACCATCCTGACCGACGGCCGCGACACATTTTCCGGCGAGGTGACCAAAAACATCTGCGTCTTCGCCGAAGCCGAGGTCGATCGCTCGCCAACCGGTTCCGGCGTCACCGCAAGGCTGGCGGCCATGCATGCCAAGGGCGAGATCGCGATCGGACAGACGCGCACATTCGAGAGCATCGCCGGCTCGCGTTTTTCCGGAGCCGTGGCGCGGACGGCGAAGGCTGGACGGCATGAGGCGATCATCGCCCGCGTCGGCGGCCGCGCCTATTATTCCGGGCGGGCCGAATTCATCGTCGAGGCCGATGACGAGCTCGGACGCGGATTTCTGTTGCGCTGAAGAAAATGCCTAGCCGCGTGAGGGGCGAGCCACTTCCCGCACCGAGATCGCCTTGTGCAGATGCACCATCATGGCGGCGGCGAACAGCGGCGTCAGCAGGTTGAGCAACGGCACGGCGAGGAAAGCGGCGATGAGCAGCCCGGCGAGAAACACTGTGCCGGCATAGTGCCTGCGCAAGGCCCTGGCCTCGTCTTCGCCGCGAAAGCGCATGGCGGCGAATTCGAAGAACTCGCGCCCGAGCAGATAGCCGTTGACGATGAAGAAGGCGGCTATGTTGACGCCCGGCACCAAGAGAAGCAGCAGCGCGACGATGTTGCCGAGAATGACGACACCGAGGAATCGCGCCGACAGCACCAGCGAGCGCAGCGCCGGCATGGCGCGGCCGGTCGGATCGCCGGGGTAGTCGGTGCGCTCGACCACTTCGGCGATATCGTCGAGGAACAGGCCGGCGACAACAGCCGTCACCGGCGCGATGAGCAACGCCATGCCGAAGGCAAGCGCTATTGCCGCGATGATGCCGCCGAGCCACCCGGCCCAGGACGGCATCATCGCGGCAATAGCGCTTGCCTTCGGC
>NZ_RZQE01000405.1:0-5473 GCF_004022955.1 Mesorhizobium sp. M7A.F.Ca.US.002.01.1.1
GGTCAGCGGCGTCTGCAGCGCTTCGAACTGGCCTGCCTGGGCCGTTATCGCGTTGCGGTTGTCAAAATAGGACCAGGTGAACAACCCGCCGGCCAACAATGCCGCCGCCGCGCAAGCGGCTGCCGCACCCCGCCAGATCCAGGCGCGGCGCCGTTGCGCCAGCGGATCGAACGTGCCGAGGCCCGCTTCCTTGAAGATGACTTCGGTCAGCAGGTTCTTCAGGAAGAAGCTGCGTTTTTCGACCCTTGGTGCGGGCAGCGCCCGTCGCGGCGGCAGGCCGAAGGACGAAGACAGCGCCGCGGTCAGCCGGTCGATGGGCGCTCCTTCCTGCGTCGCCGATGTCAGATAGAGCCCGCGCAGCCAGGCGACCTCTTCATACCGGCTTTCGCCGAACATTGCCTCGACCAGCACCTGTATCGGTTCGGACAGGCTTGCCAGTTGGGCGGGAAAGCGGAAAATCTCGGCACGGGCGGCGAGTTTGTCCTCATCTTCCAGCCGCGGCACCAGCCTCCGCTCAAGTTCCGTCGCCAGCGCGGAAATTTCCCGTTCAATGGTCTTGGCATCGACACGCGCTTCCAGCGCGAAGGTGGTCCCCCATACCTGCTCGCGCGAAGCCGTGGACAAGCCGCCGAAGAAAGCCTCGAAGCCCTTGATCAGATCGGCCTTGGTCAGCATCAGATAGACCGGAAGGCGGATTTCGAGCCGGTCGTTGAGTTCGGCCAACCGGCGGCGGATCTTGCGGCCGTGCGCCTTGATGGCTTCATCGCCCTCCCAAAGCACGTCGATCGAAAGCGCGACGATTACGCCATTCAGCGCGCGGCGTCCGCGGTGCTTTTTCAACAGGTCGAGGAAGCCCAGCCATTCAACCGCGTCCACATCGGGCTGGCTCTCCTGCTGGACATAACGGCCGGCCGTGTCGATCAGAACCGCATGTTCTGAAAAGAACCAGTCGCAGTTGCGCGTGCCGCCGACCCCCTGCAGGTCGTCGGTGAGGTCGATCGGAAAATTCAGCCCGGACTGCCGCAAGGCCGTAGTCTTGCCGGTGGCCGGCGGCCCGACGATCACATACCATGGCATTTCGCGCAGAAACTTTCGTCCGCCCAGCTTGCGGCGCTTCAGTTCGGCCATCACCTCGGCGAACTTGGCACCGACGGCCGCGACATTCTCTTCGCCGGGTCTGAGCGGCTTTTCCACCACCGGCGCGGCAATCTCGGCGACGAACATACGGTTGGCGCGGATCGCCCGGCGCTGGGCGACGATCAGCCAGATCAGCCAGAAGATGACCAGCAGCGCAATGATGACGATGCGCACGTTATCAGAGGCGAACGGTTCATAGGGACCGACCCTGACGATCGGACCGAACACCCAGATGACCAGGGAAAGCAGCGTGAGGCCGATCAGCGTCCATAGCCAGCGTGATGTCAGGACAGCCCAAAGGAAGCGCAGGATGAACATCTCACAGCCTCTTTTCGACAAGCACCTCGACGCGGCGGTTCAAGGCCCGCCCCTCGCGCGTGCTGTCGGTGGCGACTGGATCGGTGGCCGCGCGGCCCTCGGAATGGACGCGATCCCGCGGCACTCCGTTCTGGACCAGCATGTCGGCAATCGTCTGGGCGCGAGCCTCCGACAGTCGCTGGTTGGTCGACAGCGGATTGGTCTTTTGCAGAGGAACGCTGTCGGTATGACCGACGACGGTGATGTTTCCGATCAGCTCCTGGTTGGCGAGGATCACCTTGGCGAGCGACCCGATCAGGGGCTCGAAGCCTTCGGTCAGTTGTGGCCGTGACGACTGGAACAGTTCGGGATTGGAGGCCTGGATCGTCAGCTTGGCCAGCGAAACGCTTTCGGTGCCGCTGAGGGCGGATTTGAAGTCGGCGGGCGCCCCGGCCTGAAATTCCGGCAACAGCGCAAAATCCACCTTCTCCGGCGGCGGGGCATCGACTTTGGGCGAGGTGCGGGTGATGTCGCCGCGCGCGGGCGGCGGCAGCGCGCGAACAAGTGCGGAGAGCTCGACCGCTTGGCTGCTCAGTGCCATCGAGAGCCCGACATGGATTGTCATGGCTGCAACCGCCGCACCGAGCGCCATGACCCAGATCGGAACGATGAAGCGCTGCGGCTCGTCAGATGCGATCACGCCTTTCCAGTTTGGCGACAGTGGCGCGCCTTCGGCGTCGGCATCGCGTAGGAAGCGTGCCGCCGCCACGCGAACGGCATTGAGCGAGCGGTCGCCGGATCGGGCCGACACGCGATATTTGCCACGAAAGCCAAGCGCCATGCATTGATACTGCAGTTCCAGCAATTCGCGGTCACGGTTGGGATGGCGCTCGAGTTCGTCGAGACGGGTGAAGAACTGCGTGCCGGCATCGACATCGCCGCGCAGCATGACCACAAGCGGCTGCCGCGGCCAGGCGCTGGCACCGCCCCATGGCGTGTTCAGGGCCAGATCGTCGAGCAACGCCG
Organism: Mesorhizobium sp. M7A.F.Ca.US.002.01.1.1; assembly: GCF_004022955.1. Lineage (NCBI taxonomy): Bacteria > Pseudomonadati > Pseudomonadota > Alphaproteobacteria > Hyphomicrobiales > Phyllobacteriaceae > Mesorhizobium > Mesorhizobium sp. M7A.F.Ca.US.002.01.1.1. The sequence goes on from NZ_RZQE01000405.1 coordinate 2,461, forward strand.
CCACCACCCAGGCCGCCTGGTCGGCGCGCTCCATTGAGGATCCGACCGACATAGCCGTGTCGCGTGCCCGGACCAGTTCTTCGAGCAATCGGGTACGCAATGCTTCCGGATTGTCCGGCGGCAGCGCACTTTCAAGCTCGGGAGCGAATTCGAGCAAGGGCGCAAATGCGTTGACGAGTGCGTTCGGATGGGTGCGGGAGCGCTTTACCGACGCGCTCGGCAAAGGTGGCGCCATCGGCCGCGGCATCGGCGCGCCGGTCAATCGAATGCGGGTGCGTTCGCGATCCTCCGACAGTCCGAACGGATCATCGCGGCTCATGATCTCACCTGTTCACCGAATAGCAGTCCACCTGCGGCTCGCTTGGCAACACGCCCGAAACGCCGATGACGAAGCCGGGAGCGTCGAGCAGCGACGCCCAGTGCTCACTTTTCTGGTCCAGTTCCAGACATAACCGATCGCCATCGTAAGGAATCTCGCGCGGCTGAGAATGAAGCGGTTTCAGCGGAATGCCGGGCAAGCGCGATTTCCACAGGCCCTCGAACTGGTCGGCCGAGCCGACGGTTGCCTGATTGACGAATATCTTGCGCAGCGCGTCTTCCGACAACTCCGAACCGACCCGGATGACGATCCGGCTGGCCACCAGCAGCTTCGGATTGTCGATACGGATCTTCCAGACATTGGTCGAATGCCGCATGACAGGCAGCGCACGCGATTTGGGCTCGATGTAACGCAGGCTGAGGATGAGCGAGCGCAGCGCATCCGCCAGCGCCGAATAGGCGGGGCCAGGCGCCATGTGATCGTAGGCGGGCAACTCGCCCAGCCGCCGCGCGCTCGATCCGTAGGTCGCCATCGAACCGGCGAGACCGGCAAGTTCCAGGTAAAGCTCGGCTGGATGGAACACATCCTGAGCCAGCATGTGGGCCAGCCGCGGACGTGCCGCATTGGCGAGATTGAGCATCAGCAAATCTTCGACGCTGCGCCCAGGTCCGCCCATGACCATCTTGCCATGCGCCTCGGCGATCTGGTCGAGGCCGGTGACAACTTCCAGCAGCAATTGCCGGTACCAGGCCACGGCGCCCGTAACCAAGGTCGGTGGCAGGAAGGTCTCGTCCAGGGAGACGCCGCCATCGGCTCGAATCCCCTTGAGGTCGGCTATCGGCAAGGCCGTGTAGCCACCGACCGACTTGCCGGGTGCGAGCAGCAGCGCCTGCGGCCGGGCAATTTCGATTTCTTCAGGGTCTGAACCGCCCTGGACGGCGTCACGCACCGAAACGATCCGCCCATGATATCGCGCACCCGAGGCGGCAGCGTGTGCCGGATCGAAGCCGACACCGCCCGGAGGCTCCAGCGGCAAGGCGATCAGGACCGGTCCGGCGCCCGTGTCAGGGGTGACCGGCAGCGGTCGCGGCGCGTCCATCATGTCCGGGATGGAAAAAGGTGTCCCATCCGGAAAGATGCCCCGCGCGGACAGGATCGAGATCTGGCCGGCTTCCAGCAACGCCTGGTCCAGTGTCAGCTGTTGGAAACCGAACGTATGCAATTGCCCGGCCTGCAACGCGCCGCGCACCGTCGCCTCGAAAAAGCGATCCTGCTGCTGGAAATGCTGGGTCCGCAGGAAAAGCCCTTCGGACCATAGCACCCTGTTTGCATTGCTCATGCCGCTACTCTCTGCATCGAGCTCCCCTTGCCCTTTGCCGCTAGGCGGAAATGCCGCCGCTGCCAAGCGTGACGTTGATCGTGAATTTCGATCCCGACGACACCGACTTGGTTGTCCGCCAGTTCCGGCCGCCGGGCTCGCGGATCAGAGCAACAAAGCCCAGCGCCGTCGCGTCCGGCTCGACCGTGATGGTTTTGGATGCGGATTTTCCCGGCCCGACGGAAATCTGGTCGGATCCGATGAGATCGCCCGCCAGCGCCGTGCCGGCATCCCCCTGCAGCGCGAAATAGTCGGCGGAATTGAATTTGCCGGTGCTTTTCAGCCGCATCACCAGGATCGTTACCGGCCGGTCGCCGCCGCCTGGTCCCGGGTTCATGCCAGCACCGCCGTTTACGTTGACGGTGATCACCGATGGTTTCGGCGGACCACTCTGGCAAGCCGCAAGCAACCCTGTCGCGCCCAAGGCAACAACAAATTCACGTCGATCAATCATCTCTCACTCCTCCTCATATGCATCTCGAAAATCAGCGCCGATTTCGCCAAGGAAGCTCTTTTCAGCACTCTCGGCGATTTCACGATGGCGCTTCTGGTAAAGTTCCCACAGCTTGGCGCCCCGCCCCCCAGAGAGAAGGGTTCCGATCGCGGAATTCGTTTTCAGCTCTTCCTCGATCACTACCGGGTCAAAACGGTCGATCATCCGCCGCATGGCGGTCTGTATGCCTCGCCAGGCGCGTACGTGATGTTGCGCGAGATCGCGCACCGCATCGGTGATTGCCGCTTCACCGCCGAGAAATCCTGGGCTGCGCTCAGCGATAAGCGTTATGATGGCGTCGTCGACGGTCGGCAGGAACTTGAGCGGATTGACTTCGGAGGCCCCGACCATGGTCTGCGCGACGCGCGCGTTTCCCTTTTCCTCGGCCCGCTTGCGCAGAAGCTGCATCAGGCCTTCCATCATCATCCGGTATTCGCGACCGAACTTCTCCATTTCCGCGGTGCTGTCGCGTCCGGGGAAATCGGCTTCCTCGACACCCATGCCATGCAGGAATGCGGCGCGAAGCGCCATCTCCTCCGGCCGCGCCGCACCCAGCGCCGGGGCGGCTTTGGGAGCAGCACCCACACGTGGTGAAGCAGGGGTAGCTGCGGGCTGCACCGGCAAATCCCAGGGATTGGCTGATTGGGATCGCTGGGCGATGCGCTCGCGCTGTTCGATCGAACTGGCGCCGTTCGCCGAACTGAGCGTGGCGGCTGGTCCGAAAGCAAAGTCATCATGGGTTCCGGACGGCTTGTCACGGGCGGCTTCGGCTGCGCGGTCGGGGGACGGTACCGCGTCGAGGCTGAACGGGTCCGCTTGGCTC
>NZ_RZQE01000406.1:0-5453 GCF_004022955.1 Mesorhizobium sp. M7A.F.Ca.US.002.01.1.1
ATCTTGACCGAAGCGAGGGGCTGCTTCTTCACATACTCGCGGATGACCGTGTCCTGTTCAGGCTGGATGACAACGTCCTGAGCGGCAACGGCGCCCACTCCGGCCAACAGCAACAGCGCCGCTGCGGCGCCCGTTAGGTGCATTTTCATACTGTTTCTCCTTGCGAGTCAGCATGACAACATCGTCCAACGCTGACGGCAACTGAACTTGAGCCAACTGAAAATGTTCCTCAGATTGGGCTTCGGTCGGATGCTGTCTGCGACTTAAGTCTGGCCCGAGAGCGCATTGGTCTTACCGACGGGAACGGCTCTCTGTTCACGGCTGTTTGTCTCCCGGAATTCGGAGAAACAGATGGACAAAAGTGTTGGCCAAGCGCGCTGGTTGCTCGCACCGATTTTCGCGACAGCCGTTACCTTTCTGGTGATGGGAATAGTCCTTGGCTGACATGTCGTCGATCGGCGCAGCAACGTCCCTTCCTGCGCCGAGAGGGTTCGCAAGCCGCTTCGGCGCCTGGCGAACCCTCTATCTTCACCATACGCCGGCCTGCTCGTCGCTATCGTCCAGCAGTTGCTCGTCCAGTTTGCCGCTCGGCTATCGGGCCGTGTGTATCGATCGAGCCGGCGGCGAAGACAAGACACGTTGATCCGTAGGCTGCTCGCTGAAGTAAAGCGAACTGCCGAGAATGAGGAACACGATGCCCACCGCCGTCAATCCAACCATGAGCACGGCAATCGCCGTTCCTGGGCCATAGCCTGTCTTGATGATGGTGGATCGGTGGGACATCGCGGCGTTCTCCAGACACCCGGCGGTGCCGAGTTCTGCGACAAACGACAAGCGAGGCCCGATGTTCCCTCGTTGGAAGCCTCAATCGGTCACTTTGGGCTTTTGCTTTTTCCTGTAGGACCAAGGTCTTATCTGCCGAGCGCAAAGGTCCAAGGGGCCTTGTTCAGTTCCGATAATGTCCCTTGGATGTTCCGTTACTTTAGGTAAACCTGATATATTGCCTGGGCGGAAACTTAGCTGGCCAAGCAAAATCGCCCGCGAACCGGGCATGGAAAATGTGGCTTTGGCAAGTTCAACAACAGGCAGTCATGTCTCGGGCGACGAATAGCTCACGTCTCGTCGAATCCGCCCTCTCGGGTCTGATCGTGCGTGATTGCGGCTTCTTCCTCATCATCGGGGAGGGCGTCGTCGCTGTCCTGGTACGCGTTATCGTCGTCCTCGTCCGGCAGATCGCCGTCTTTTTCGACGCCGTAACGCATGTCGCCGTTTTCCGGCACGGACTCTGGCAGGATCTCGCCGCCCTTGATTGCATCCCAATCCTGCTGCTCGATGGTCGGCCCATCCGCCCGCGGTGCGTCATCTTCGATGTCGGCGCTTGGTTTGTTGCGAGGTGCCATGCTGGCCTCCAATCGTTGAAGAACTGGAGGCGAAACTCGGCGTGCCGGCGTTTGTTCCGGACCCGAAGTGCAAAGATCGGGCGTGCTCCTGGATTGTCGACGGCTGGCGTGTCAGCCCAGCCCCGCCAGCACCGCGGCCGCGGCCCGCACAGTTGCCAAGTTGCCGCGCAAATGGAGAACTTGCGGCGACTGACCCCTTACTTGCGAAGTTGCTAAAATAATGAAATGTTGTCCGCGGGAAATGAAATGAGGCAGGGACTGGTTGGAACCGGCGCGGTTTCGACGGTTTTGGAAACCATGTATTTTGGACAGTTTCTGGTAGGAATGTCAGCCACGGCCGTCATCGTCGCGGTCTGGACCTATATGACCACCGGCTCCTTCTGGGAGGCATTTGCCTGGACGATAGCGACGCTGCTTGTCCTGCAGGTCGGCTACTTCGTGCTCGTCGTGAGGCTGATCTTCAGGCGCGCACATGACATCGTGCCGAGCCAGGATCCGGTAGACGCCTTTCCGCCATTGCATCGCGACGGTGTCCAGCTTTGAGACCGGGTGACCGGGACCGATCAGGAATGGCGTTTCCATACCAGGCCGTCCACTCGAGCGCGTTCGCCCGGGCAAACTCGGGGAACGTCGCCACCAGCGCGATCACGACCGACGGCAAGGTGTTTGGTCGCTGAGACGGCGCCTTCTGAGCATATCCCTGCTGGAGATTTCGGCCCAGCGTTATCATGGGAACAGGACGCATGCGCGACCGCTCCGCATTGTGCTCAGGCCGACAGGTTGGGAACAAGTGCTGATGCTTCGCGTTCTCTGGCAGTGTCGATGAGGTTGCCGCCTCCATCGGTACTGTTATGGCTCGCTCTGCTCCCGGCGGGGCGAGCCCTTTTCGTGCCGGAGCCTTTCAAATCGTCCAGACGAAGAGGCGGATGCGCGGCCGATTTGGCGCACTGGTGCTCAGATTGAATTTTCTTCCTCTAAATATCCGTACCTATCTGTGCAAGTTCTCAAACTCTTGAACGCTGTCTGCCGAATGTTTGATCAGCAACCAATCAATATCCAGGCTGCAATCGTAATATCTTCAATTCTGAAGTTACGATGGAACCGCATGGCAGCGGTGGAGTTTTTATGGAGGGCGGAATTCAGTTATCACTAGGAGATGGCCATGAGACTTTATCTTACGAGCGCGGCGACCGCCGTCGTCCTGATGGGCGGGATTGGTGCGGCGCTGGCGGAAAACGTCGTCGTCGTCCAGCCGGAGCAGGAGACAGTCGTTCGCGAATACATCAAGAGAGAACCGCTTGCCTCGGTGAACCTTCTGGGCGTCGAGCTCAAGCTCGGCTCGTCGGTGCCGGATACGGTCGAACTGCGTGAGGTGCCCGACGTCAAATACCGCGCCGCGGTGATCAACGACCAGACGGTCCTCGTCGATCCGGAGACCCGCCAGATTGTTGAAGTGCTGCACTAGGGACCCGCAGTACTGGACCTTGGGAAAAACCCGCCCCGAACGTCGCGTCGGGGCGGGTTTCCTTTGCCGCGACCCGCGATGGCCTATTCGGCGGCCAGTCTATCCTGCGTCTTGGTCTCGAAATCGCTGGCGTCGTGGCGTTCATGCAGTTGCATGGCAGGCTCACCGAAAGCTCGGTTGACCATGCGGCCGCGCTTGACCGCCGGGCGGGCGTCGATGGCCTTCGCCCAACGCTGCACATGCTTGTACTCGTGCACCGACAGGAACTCGCCGGAATCATTGTACATGCGGCCGAGTGCCAGCCCGCCATACCAGGGCCACACCGCCATGTCGGCGATGGAATAGTCCTTGCCGCCGAGATATTCAGTCTCGGCCAACCGGCGGTCGAGCACGTCCATCTGACGCTTCACCTCCATCGAGAAGCGATCGATGGCATATTCGAACTTTTCCGGCGCATAGGCATAAAAGTGGCCGAAGCCGCCGCCCAGATACGGCGCCGAGCCCATCTGCCAGAACAGCCAGGACAGCACCTCGGCGCGGGCCGGCTGTTCGGTCGGAAGGAATTCGCCGAACTTTTCGGCGAGATAGACCAGGATCGAGCCGGATTCGAAGATGCGCACCGGTGTGGTGCCACTGTGGTCCATCAGGGCCGGAATCTTGGAGTTTGGATTGACCTCGACGAAGCCGCTGCCGAACTGGTCGCCATCGTTGATCCGGATCAGCCAGGCATCGTATTCGGCACCCTTGTGGCCGCGCGCCAGAAGCTCTTCCAGCATGACGGTGACCTTGACGCCGTTCGGCGTCGCCAGCGAATAGAGCTGCAACGGATGCTTGCCGACAGGCAGTTCCTTGTCATGCGTCGGCCCGGCGATCGGCCGGTTGATGCTGGCAAAGGCTCCGCCGCTCGGCTTGTTCCAGGTCCATACTTTCGGCGGTGTGTAGTCGGTCATTTCGTGGCCTCGTGTCGGGGAAGGATGGCAGGTCGCCATAAACTAGGGCTGCGGATGTGTAAGTTCAACTTGCGTTGAACTATTATCGATGCCCGCAGTGCCAACATCGGCAATTGGGCTCTTCCTTACCCTTGCGCCTTCTCCTGCGTGGCATACGTATAGAAGATGTCGCCAAAGCCCACCCAGGACAAAAGCATGACCATCAATCCTAATCCGCGCTCGGTCGTTGCCGTGCGGGCCACTGTTCCCGAAGATGCCTTTACGGCCGGGGCGCTCGGCACGCTCAGGGAAGGCAGCGGCGTCGTCATTCGCAATGACGGGCTGGTGCTGACCATCGGCTATCTCATCACCGAAGCGGAAGAGGTCTGGCTGACCAGCCATGACGGCCGCGTCATCCCCGCGCACGCGCTGGCCTATGACCAGGAATCGGGCTTCGGCCTGGTGCAGGCGCTGGCGCCGCTCGGCCTGCCGGCGGTGGCGCTGGGCGATGCCGGCAAGGCCAGGATCGGCGACGCCGTGGTGCTGGCCGACGGCATCGGCCAGTCGGTGCAGGCCAGGATCGTCACCAAGCAGGAATTCGCTGGCTATTGGGAGTATCTGCTCGACGAGGCGATCTTCATTGCGCCGGCGCACCCGTCCTGGGGCGGTGCCGGGCTGTTCGGCGCCGATGGCTCGCTGCTCGGCATCGGTTCGCTGCGCCTGCAGATGAGCCGCAATGGCGAGGTCGCCGATATCAACATGGTGGTGCCGATCGATCTGTTGCCGCCCATACTCGACGATCTCCTGACGCGCGGCCAGGTGGCCAAGCCGCCGCGTCCATGGCTCGGCGCCCTGTCGGCCGAAAGCGATGGCAGAGTGGTGGTGATGAGCGTGACCGAAGGCGGTCCGGCGGCCAAGGCTGGCCTGCGCCAGGGCGACATCATCTCGGACATCCGCGACGGCGCGGTCGATGGACTCGCCGATTTCTATCGCAAGCTGTGGGAGAGCGGCTCGGCCGGTGCCGAGATTCCGATGCGGGTGCTGCGCGACGGCCGCGAAACCTGGCTGCGCGTCAAGTCCGCCGACCGCGGCAGTTTTCTGAAGAAGCCGCAGCTGCAATAGCGCGTCAGCCACACGATGCATCCAAGACTGCTCAAAACCTTCCTTGCGGTGGCGCGGAGCCGCAACATCACACGCGCCGCAGAAGTGGTCCACCTCGCGCAATCGAGCGTCAGCGCCCAGATCCTGGCGCTCGAGGCCGAGCTTGGCGCTGCCCTGTTCACGCGCGCGAAGTCCGGTCTCGAGCTGACGCCGGCAGGCCTAGCGCTGAAGCCGATCGCCGAGGATTTGTTGCGGCTCGACGGCGAGGCGCGCGCGGCCGTGCAGGCAGCGGCAGGTTCGACAAGCGGGCACCTGACCATCGGCGCGCTGGAGACGATCGCGTCGGCCAGGCTGGCGCCTTGGCTGCCCGGGTTCCAGGCCGGCCATTCCGACATCACCGTGCGGATGAAGGTGGCGGGCAGCGGCGCGCTGCTGCGCCAATTGGAGGATGGCGACATCGATGTCGCGTTCTGCTTCGACCGCCGTGATTTCGCGAAGGGCGCGTCGGATAAACACTTCGCCAGGCGCACGATAGCAGCCGAACCGCTGGTGCTGGTC
>NZ_RZQE01000407.1:0-5400 GCF_004022955.1 Mesorhizobium sp. M7A.F.Ca.US.002.01.1.1
GTTCCAGTCTGCGCGAGCAGCGTTGACGGCGGCCGCGAGCTTGGCCGCCTGGCCGAGCACGGCTGCGCCATCGGGACGCGCCAGCGCGCCCTGTCCGACGATGATCAGCGGGTGTATCGCCTTCTTCAGCGTCTGGAAGAACTTGCCGTTTCCGTCGGCCAAATCCTTCAGCGAATCCGGCCCGGCGCCCAGCTGTTCGTAGTCGTATCGGGTATCGCCGACATCGCCGATGACACCGACCGGCAGATTGCCGGTCCGCCAGCGCTTGCGGATACGGGCGTTGAGCACCGAGGCTTCATAGCGTGGGTTGGCGCCGATGATCAGCACCGCATCGGCCTGCTCGATGCCTTCGATGGTCGGGTTGAAGATGTAGCTCGCACGGCCGAGCGCCGGGTCGAGTGCAGCGCCATCCTGGCGGCAATCGGTGTTCTTCGAGCCGAGCGAAGCCATCAGCAGCTTGAGCGCATAGGTTTCTTCGACGGCGGCGAGATCGCCCGCGATAGCGCCGATCTTTTCGGGCGCCGTCTTCGACACCGCGTCCTTGATCGCGGCGAAGGCCTCGGCCCAGCTGGCGGCAACCAGCCTGCCGTCCTTGCGCACATAGGGGCGGTCGAGACGCTGCGTGCGCAGGCCGTCCCAGATGAAGCGGGTCTTGTCGGAGATCCACTCCTCGTTCACCGCCTCGTTGACGCGCGGCAGGATGCGCATCACTTCGCGGCCCCGGCTATCGACGCGGATCGCCGAGCCGACCGCATCCATCACGTCGATGGATTCGGTCTTGGTCAGCTCCCACGGCCGCGCCTGGAAGGCGAATGGCTTCGAGGTCAGCGCGCCGACCGGGCAAAGGTCGATGACATTGCCCTGCAGCTCCGAGGTCATCGCCTGTTCGAGATAGGTGGTGATCTCGGCATCCTCGCCACGGCCGATCAGGCCCAGTTCGGAAATGCCGGCGACTTCGGTGGTGAAGCGGACGCAGCGCGTGCAGTGGATGCAGCGGTTCATCACCGTCTTCACCAGCGGTCCGATGTATTTGTCTTCGACCGCGCGCTTGTTCTCGTGATAGCGCGAGGAATCGACGCCGAAAGCCATCGCCTGGTCCTGCAGGTCGCATTCGCCGCCCTGGTCGCAGATCGGGCAATCCAGCGGATGGTTGATCAGCAGGAACTCCATCACGCCTTCCCTGGCCTTCTTGACCATCGGCGTGTTGGTGAAGATTTCCGGCGCCTCGCCATTCGGGCCGGGACGCAGGTCGCGCACGTTCATGGCGCAGGAAGCCTGCGGCTTGGGCGGCCCGCCCTTCACCTCGATCAGGCACATGCGGCAATTGCCGGCGATCGACAGCCGCTCATGGAAGCAGAAGCGCGGCACTTCCGCGCCAGCGTCTTCCGCCGCCTGCAGCAGCGTGTAGTGGTCGGGTACAGTGATCTCTTTCCCGTCGACCTTGAGCTTTGCCATTCGCCTCAAACCCCTGCGGAGTTCCCGCAATCTCTTTTTCCGGACGCGGTCGAGACCACGTCGGGCACTTCATTCACTTCTTGACGGCGAGCGCCGCCGCTTGAGCTGTCCAATCGTCGCGGCCGATGCGGCCGCCGAGCGACAGATAGTCCTCGACCCAGGCAACCTCTTGCGGCGTCCATGCCGCGATCTGGGCATACGTCCAGATGCCGAGGCCGTTGAGAACCTTCTCCAGCTTGGGCCCGATGCCCGATATCGCCTTGAGATCCGCCGGTTTCGCCGGCTTCTCCACGGCCTTGGGCTGCCTGAAATCCTCGGGCAACAGCGCATCGCCGACGCCGCTTGTTGCTGGAGCGGCGTTTGCGGCCGGCACGGCAGTTGCGGCTTCCTTGGCGGCAATATCGGTGACCTCCCTGGCGAAGGACTGCGCCTCGGCGATCATGGTTTTCGCCGTCGCCCGCGCCTTGGTGGAGGAAGAGTTCGGATCATCGAACTGCGCGACGCGCGCCTCGAAATCATCGACGATCGGCTGCAGCAGCCGTTGCGAGGCTTCTGCCGCACCTGAAAACGCGCCCAGCCAGACGCCGAAAGCATGATTGGCAAGCCCGAGGCCAAGCGCCGACATCGCCGCCGCACCCGCCACAGGATGCACGAAAAGGTTGACGGCACTGGCCATCTCCTTCGGCATCATCCTGGTCAAGTCCTGGTTCATCTTGTCGATCTGGTCCAAATTGGGCATCAGCGGGTTCGAATACGGCGCCATAGAGTTCTCCTGGTCGTTTCGTCGTTCGCCCGCCCTTCGCTGCGGACTTTCGTCCGCGTAAAACGTTCTTCTATTCCGCCGCCACCATCACAGGCTCGGCCCGGTGCGCATTGCGCGAAAACTCGTCGATGCGCCGCTCCACTTCGCCGCGGAAATGCCGCATCAGGCCCTGGATCGGCCATGCCGCCGCGTCGCCCAGCGCGCAGATCGTATGGCCTTCGATCTGCTTGGTGACGTCGAGCAGCATATCGATCTCGCGCTTCTGCGCCTCGCCGCGCACCAGCCGTTCCATCACCCGCCACATCCAGCCGGTGCCTTCGCGGCATGGCGTGCACTGGCCGCAGCTCTCGTGCTTGTAGAAGTAGGAAAGCCGCGCGATCGCCTTCACGACATCGGTCGACTTGTCCATGACGATGACAGCCGCGGTTCCAAGGCCGGATTTGAGGTCGCGCAGCGCGTCGAAATCCATCGGCGCGTCGATGATCTGCTCGGCCGGCACCAGCGGCACCGAAGCGCCGCCCGGTATGACCGCCAAAAGATTGTCCCAGCCGCCGCGAATGCCGCCGCAATGCGTCTCGATCAGTTCGCGGAACGGGATCGACATCGCCTCTTCGACCGTGCACGGATTGTTGACATGGCCGGAGATGCAAAACAGCTTGGTGCCGACATTGTTGGGCCGGCCGAAGGACGAGAACCAGGCCGCACCGCGGCGCAGGATGGTCGGCGCAACCGCGATCGATTCGACATTGTTGACCGTGGTCGGGCAGCCATAGAGGCCGACATTGGCCGGGAATGGCGGCTTCAGCCGCGGCTGGCCCTTCTTGCCTTCGAGGCTTTCGAGAAGTGCAGTCTCCTCGCCGCAGATATAGGCGCCGGCGCCGTGGTGCATGTAGATGTCGAAATCGTAGCCGGACGTGTTGTTCTTGCCGATCAGCTTGGCCTCATAGGCCTCCTCGATCGCGCGCTGCAGCGCCTCGCGCTCGCGGATGAACTCGCCGCGCACATAGATGTAGGCGGCAACCGCACCCATGGCGAAACCGGCAAGCAGCGCGCCCTCGACCAGCGTGTGCGGGTCGTTGCGCAGGATGTCGCGGTCCTTGCAGGTGCCGGGCTCGGATTCGTCGGCGTTGATCACGAGATAGCTCGGCCGGCCATCGCTCTGCTTGGGCATGAACGACCATTTGAGGCCGGTCGGGAAGCCGGCGCCGCCACGGCCGCGCAGGCCCGACGCCTTCATCTCGTTGACGATCCACTCGCGGCCCTTGGCGACGATGCCGGGCGTGTTATCCCAGGCGCCGCGCGCCATCGCGCCGGCCAAGGACTTGTCGAACAGGCCGTAGATATTGGTGAAGATGCGGTCTTTATCCCCGAGCATTTTTCGTCCCTCAGACCGGCTTCTTGCCGAAGACGCGGATGTATTCGGCGACGCCACCCTTGGCGAGCGCCTTGGCCTGCTTGACCCAGTCGTCGCGATCGATGCGGCCCTGGAAAGAGAGATAGCCATCCACCCACTCGCGTTCGGCCTTCTTCCACGACGCGACCTGCGCGAAGGTAAAGATGCCCAGCGTATGCAGGATGCCCTCGATCTTGGGGCCGACGCCGGAGATCAGTTTGAGGTCATCGACCTGTGCCGGCCTGTCGATGCCGGCCGGGCGGTTCTTGTCCCCGAGCGACGGTTTGGCCGGCTTGGCGGCCGGTACCTTGACCTCTGGCGCCTTGAAGGCGGAGGCCGGCTCGGCCTTGGTGATGGGGCCACTGCGCTGCTTGGAAACCTGCTCGACTTTGGAGTCTGCCTTGTTGGCATTGGCGGCCGAATGCAGTGGAGCGGCAACACTCGCCGCCTTTTCAACCGCCGGCGCGACCTTGGTTTTTGAAGGCGTCTTCAACGCCGGGCTGGTTTCAGGGGCGTCGGTCTTCGGCTTGCTGGTGTTGGACGGTGCGACAGGGGCCGCGGCCGGCGCCGGCACCGGCGCTGCGACGATCGCGTCGGGTGCCGCCCTGGCGGCCTTGGCCGCCTCCCTGGCTTCCCTGTCGCGGGTCGACTTGAGGATCGCCTTTTCGCTCTTCAGCGTGGTGAGGCCGGAGGCCGGCTCCGAGCCGGTGCGGCCATTCTGCGGCCCCGGTTCCACCGCAGCACCCTTGCCGGCGTCATAGAGATCGATGATTTCAGCCAGGCGTTCCGGCGTCAGATCCTCGAACGTGTCCTTGAAGATCATCACCATCGGCGCGTTGACGCAGGCACCGAGGCATTCCACCTCTTCCCAGGACAAGGTTCCCTTGTCGTTGGTGTGGAACTGGTCGTGATGGATTTTGGAGCGGCAGACATCCATCAGCGCTTCCGAACCGCGCAGCATGCAGGGCGTGGTGCCGCAGACCTGGATGTGCGCACGCGTGCCGACCGGATTCAACTGGTACTGCGTGTAGAAGGTCGCGACTTCCAGCCCGCGGATGCGCGGCATGCCGAGCATGTCGGAGATCGTCTCGATCGCCGCCTTCGTCACCCAACCTTCCTGCTCCTGTGCTATCATCAGAAGCGGGATGATGGCCGACTGTTCACGGCCCTTCGGGTACTTCTTGATCCATTGCTTCGCAGCCGCGGCATTCGCCCGGTTGAAGGCGAAGGATGCTGGCTGGACGCTGGCTTCTGCGAGACGGCGGACTGACATTTAGCGATCGACCTCACCAAACACGATGTCGAGGGAGCCGAGAACGGCGGTGACGTCGGCCAGCATGTGGCCGCGGCAGAGGAAATCCATCGCCTGCAGATGCGCGAAACCCGGCGCGCGCAGCTTGCAGCGGTAGGGCTTGTTGGAGCCGTCGGAAACCAGATAGACGCCGAATTCGCCCTTCGGCGCCTCGACAGCGGCGTAAACCTCGCCGGCCGGCACGCGATAACCCTCGGTGTAGAGCTTGAAGTGATGGATCAGCGCTTCCATCGAGCGCTTCATTGCCTGGCGCTTGGGCGGCACCACCTTGCCATCGAGGTTCGACACCGGGCCGGTGCTCTCCTTGCCGAGCAAAAGGTCGACGCACTGGCGCATAATCTTCGCCGACTGGCGCATTTCTTCCATGCGCACGAGGTAGCGGTCGAAGCAGTCGCCGTTCTTGCCGATCGGAATATCGAAATCCATCTCCGAATAGCATTCATAGGGTTGCGACTTGCGCAGATCCCAGGCTGCACC
>NZ_RZQE01000408.1:0-5395 GCF_004022955.1 Mesorhizobium sp. M7A.F.Ca.US.002.01.1.1
TGCCGACGCTCGGCCAGATCATGCGCGATCAGCTGGCGGTTGCCGATTCCGCCGAGGCGACCGACCGCTGGCTCGACGAGGAATACAAGAAGACGATGTGGTAGTTTTTGCGGACGCGATTCGCGTCTGGACCGATTCCATACCTTGCTGAACATCCTTGCCATTTCCGGCAGCCTGCGCGCGGCCTCCACAAATTCGGCGCTGATCGCCGCACTGGCGCGCGAAGCGCCGTCCGGCTGCCGCGTCACCGTCCATGACGGGCTTGGCCGTTTGCCGATCTTCAATCCCGACGATGAAGGCGAGCGGACGCCGCTCGAAGCCTCCAAGCTGATCCATGCCGTCAGTCGAGCCGACGGCCTGATCGTCTCCTGTCCGGAATATGCCCATGGCGTGCCGGGCGGGCTGAAGAACGCGCTCGACTGGCTGGTCTCGCGCGATGCCGCCGTCGCCAAGCCCGCCATGCTGGTACACGCCTCGCCGCGCTCGCTGTTCGCCCGCGCCGCATTGGCCGAGATCATGCGCACCATGTCGTTCGCGCTTTACGACGATGTGCTGGAGATCGCCCTGCTCGGCAGGAAGCCGCCGGAGGTGGCGGGCATCCTGGCGGCGCCGGCGAACCGGCAGGCGATGCATGATGCACTGAATGCCTTCGCGGAGTTTATCCGCTCGCGTTGAGCGGCGGCCTCTCTTCCTTCTCCCCTTGTGGGTCTGAAGGACGGGGCGAGACCCGTTGCTCGCCCCAGGGTGGTGGCCTCGCGAAGCGAGGTCGGATGAGGGATGTTCCAGCTTGGCACCGACGGCAATCCGTCACCCACCCCTCAACCGTCTCGGCGCTGCGCGCCGATCCACCTCCCACAACAAGGGGGAGAAGGAAAGATCGCGCACTACCCCTTTCGCAGCGTCTCCACATCGGTCTTCCCCACGTACCAATCGCGGGCGTTGACCTCTTCAAAAACCACCCAGACATCGTCGTTGCTCAGCCCGGTGGCGTCCATGATGGCCGCGGTGACCTTCTTGGCGATATCCGCCTTTTTGCCCGCCGGATCGGCGGCGATCACTTCCTTGACGATGCGGATGTTGACGAATGGCATTTCTTGTCCTCCCGGGGATGTTCGTGCTCACGACCCGCTTCGATGAAACCGTCGAACGGTCGCCAGTGTTCAACTCTCAGTATGTCTTGGCGCCGTTGACCATCAGCCGCACCATGTAGAGCGACGTGGTGCCGGCGATGTAGAGGCAATTCAGCTTGTTGCCGCCGAACACGCAATTGGCGGTGACTTCCGGCACCTTGACCTTGCCGATCAGCGTGCCGTCCGGATCGTAGCAATGGATGCCATCGGCGGCACTGGTCCAGATGCGGCCGTCCTCGTCGAGCCTGAAGCCGTCGAACAGGCCGGCGGTGCAGTCGGCGAAGACTTTTTCGCCGGAGACTTTCTTGCCGCCCTTGCCGACATTGAACACCCGCATATGCGCCGGATTCTGCGCGCCATGCGTGCGGCCGGTATCGACGACATAAAGCTTGCTCTCGTCCAGCGAGAAGGCGAGGCCGTTAGGCCTGACCATGTCGGTGATGACGGCTTCGACCTCGCCGGTGCCGGGATCGACCCGGTAGACGTGGCAGGCGCCGATTTCGCTCTCAGCCCTGTCGCCCTCATAATCCGTATCGATGCCGTAGCTTGGATCGGTGAACCAGATGGAACCGTCGGATTTCACCACCGCGTCGTTGGGCGAATTCAGCCGCTTGCCTTTCCATTTGGCCGCGATCGTGGTGACCGAGCCGTCGAACTCGGTGCGGCTGACGCGGCGGCCCGAATGCTCGCAGGTGATCAGCCGGCCCTGCCGGTCGACGGTGTTGCCGTTCGAGTTGCCGGACGGCTGCCGGAAGACGCTGACATTGCCGTCGGTCTCGTCATAACGCAGCATGCGATTGTTGGGGATGTCGGACCAGACGACATAGCGGCCGGCGGCGAACCAGGCCGGCCCCTCCGCCCACTGGCATCCGGTGAATAGCTTCTCGACCTGCGCGTTGCCGTTGAACAGGCGCGCGAAGCGCGGATCGAGAATTTCATAATAGTCTGCGGCCGCCATGCTTTCCTCCCGGCATCAATGAGAGGGATCAAGCCAGCCGGAGGGACAGAAGGCAATGTGGGTACGCACAGTGTCCCACAAAAGATCGCTTGCCGGCTCTGCGCATGACGTTAGCGCCGCATTAACCGGCTATGCGTCCAGCGCAATGGTGCATTGCAACATCTTCTTTTTGCAATGCACCATTACTATGTCATGCTTCGTATCGATCAAGGGAGGAAGAAACCGCCGCCGAAATGCGGCGCCAAAAAGGAACCTTGCTATGATCCTCGACAGTCTCATGACCCGCGCTCGCAACAGCATTGCCAAGCGCAAGCACTACAACCGCCTTGTCGCCGAAATCGACAGCTTTTCCAGCCGCGATCTGGCCGACATGCGCGCCGACCGCTCGGAAATGCTCTACCAGATCCACAAGCAGATCTACGGCTGATCTCAAGCCCGATAAGACGCGCCGCCAAGGTGCGTTGAGATTCAGGTCAGGCCGAGTCGAAAACGGTGGTTTCCGAGAACCGGAGCGGAGCGTACTTTTGGTACGCGAGCACCGGACGCGCAGGAAGCCGCTGTTTGCAGGCCGGCATCACCTGAATATCAACGCGCCGCCAGTGCCTTGTCGATCTGCGGCAACAGCAACGCCTGCACCGTCTCGGGCGTCAGCGGGCCGACATGTTTGTAGGCGATCTTGCCGTCCTTGCCGATGACGAAAGTTTCCGGCACGCCGTAGACGCCCCAGTCGATCGCCGCGCGGCCCGCTTCGTCGACCCCTATCGCCTGGAACGGATTGCCGAGATCGCCGAGGAACCGGCGTGCGTTTTCGGGCCGGTCCTTGTAGTTCAGCGCTGCCATGGTGAAACGCTTATCCTGCGACAACGCCAGAAGCACCGGGTGCTCTTCGCGGCATGGCGCGCACCACGACGCGAAGACGTTGACCAATGTGACCTTGCCGGCGAAGGTTTTCGAATCGAGCCCCGGCAGGTTTGAGCCCTCCAGCGCCGGCAGGCTGGTTTGCGGCGCAGGCAGGCCGATCAGGGCCGACGGCACTTCCGAAGCATCGCGCCCCGACAGCAGCTGCGACAGGAACAGTCCGGCCAGGCCGAGGAAGATCAGCAGCGGCAGAAGCACGAACAGGCGACGACTGGGCGGCGGCGTTTCCGTTTCGGTGCTCATGGCTTGGCGACCTTGTCGGAGCGACGCCTCACGCCGGACGCCTCCAGTTCGGCAAGCTCACGCTTGCGCGCCCGCTGGTCGAGCAGGATCCAGCCGATCAATCCGGCGAGCACCACGGCAGTGATGCCATAGGCGGCGGTCACGTAGAGTGCATGCGCACTCATGCGGCAGGCCCCGCTGAGGTGGGGCCTTCCAAGCCGATCATGTCGCCCAGTCTAGACATGCTTTTCCTTAGCCTCGCTCCGTCGGCTTCGCAATCCGCAGTCATACGCCGCGTCAATCCGTGCCATGGCGCAGCGCCAGCGCCGCCGAGACCGGACCCAGCACGCCAAGAAACAGGGTCAGCGCGGCAAGAATGAGGAAGGGCTGCAGAAACGGGTCGGGATTGGCGGTCGCCCCATAGCTTGCCGAAACGCCGAAGATCAGCACCGGGATGGTCAGTGGCAGCACCAGCACCGAGATCAGCAGCCCGCCACGCGGCAGCGCCACCGCCACCGCCGCACCGGCGGCGCCGATGAACGTGATGGCCGGCGTGCCGACCAGCAGCGTCAGCGCCGTGGCGCCGATGCCGAGCGGCTCCATGTTCATGAACAGGCCGAGCAAGGGAGCCGCAATGACCAGCGGCAGCACGCTGCCCGCCCAATGCGCCAGGCATTTCACCAGCACTGTCAGAGCCAGCATCTGGCGATCGTTGCCGAGCACCAGGAGATCGAGCGAACCGTCCTCGCGATCGGCCTGGAACAACCGGTCGAGCCCGAGCAGGCAGGACAACAGCGCACCGATCCACAGGATGGCCGGTCCGATGCGGGCCAGCAGCTTCAGGTCCGGCCCGACCCCGAACGGGATGGTGACGATGACGGCGAGGAAGAAGATGACCCCGGTCAGCGCTCCGCCGCCGGCACGGATGTTGAGGCGGATGTCGCGCAGGAAGAGCGCTAGCATGGTTTGAGATGCTTTCGCCCAGACACCATCAACCGGCTTCCCCCATCCTCAACTCCATCCCCTCGATCCCGAGCGGCAGATGCGTCGCCGCGACAATCATCCCGCCATCCGCGCAATGCCTCGCCATCAACCCCGCAAACCGCGCCTCCGCCGCCTTGTCCAGCCCCGCCGTCGGCTCGTCCAGCAGCCACAATGGCCGGTGGCTGACCAAAAGCCTGGCGATCGCCGCGCGGCGCCGCTGCCCGGTCGATAGATAGCCGAACGGCAGGTGGCCGATGCCGCCGAGCCCGACCGTTTCCAGCGCCTCTTCGACGCCGAGCTGTCCGTCGCCATTGAAGTCTCGCCAAAAGCGCAAATTCTCCGCCACGCTGAGCGCCGGCTTCATTGCGTTCTGGTGGCCGAGATAGTGACAGGCCGAGGCGACAGACGGAAACGCTTCGCCCCCGTCTTCAACCTTCATGACGCCCTCAATCCTCACGCTGCCTTCCGCCGCCGGCAGCAGCCCGGCGATGATCCGCAGCAAGGTCGACTTGCCCGATCCGTTCGGCCCGGTGACGATAAGCGCCTGACACTGCTCCAAGGCAAAGCCGATGCCGGAAAACACCGCGTCGCCGCCTCGCTCGCCGCCCAGATTTTCGGCGATCAGCCGCATTCCTCGCCTGCCCTGAAACCATGTGTCGCGGCCGCTGCCGCATCGCACAAAATTGCTTTCCAACTGTCTAGAACTATTCCAGAAAATTCTCTATATGCGGTGCATCCGTGCCAGCGGTCGGCACGGGAACAGAATTAGCGCCGAACCAGCGCACGCGCCGCCTTGAACGGCTCGGGTTGCTTGGGAACGGACAGCGGAAATGGCCGTACCCGCACCTTTGCGCGTGATTGCATGCCATCGGCGTCCGTTCCCTTTCAGGCTGAACAGACAAGGATCGCACGTGTCAAAATCTCTCGACAGTTTCAATTGCCGCCGCACGCTGACCGCAGGCGGCGCTGAATATGCCTATTTCGATCTCATCGAGGCCGAAAAGAACGGCCTTACCGGCATCTCGCAACTGCCCTATTCGATGAAGGTGCTGCTGGAAAACCTGCTGCGCAACGAAGACGGCCGCTCCGTCACCAAGGAATCGATCCAGGCGGTGGCCGGCTGGCTGACCGATAAGGGCACCGCCGGCGTCGAGATCGCCTATCGCCCGGCCCGCGTGCTGAT
>NZ_RZQE01000409.1:0-5390 GCF_004022955.1 Mesorhizobium sp. M7A.F.Ca.US.002.01.1.1
AGATCGGGATGATCGCGAAAACGCCGCAGCAACATGTCGTCTCGCTGCGATTCAGAGCCCAGAACAGGAGACAGCGAGCGTTCGGCAAGCGCCGCCAAAAGTGTCTTTTCGTCGGCCACGCCGGCATCGACCCAAAGTTTCGGCGGCTCCGCCATCGTCCTCAGCCGGGCGAGTGCGTCGCTGTTTGGCGCTCCGCCTTCGATAGCGTCCAGATCTGCGATGTAGAAGGTGGAAAAAGGATAAAGCCCACGCAGTCCTTCAGCGACCGCGACCACATCAGGGCTTCGGCTGAGCGGCGTAACGATCGGCCTGTAGCGATCGCGTTTTCCCTGCTGGGCGCGAACCACCACGCCGTCTTTCAGGTCGAGAACCGGAATGATACGCAACGCTTTTTCACCGACCAATTGCCCCCGTCATGAAAGCTTGAAGCGTGGAAAAAAGAAAGGGCATCATTGCCGGTTTCGACATTGGCGGCGCGCATCTGAAGGTGACCCGCGCACAAGACGGTCGCATCGTCGAGGCGGTAACGATCGCAACGCCGCTCTGGCAAGGGCTGGACAAGCTGGCTTCAGCCCTCGACGAAACGGCTCCGATCTACGCGGGTGCGGATCTCAACGCATTCACCATGACGGGCGAACTGTCGGACATCTTTCCGTCCCGCGATGCCGGCGTGGCGGCTCTGCTGGGTCAGATTTCCACCCATTTCCCCGCAGACAAAAAGCTGGTCTATGCCGGACCATCCGGTTTCGTCGGAGTCGAGCGGGCAGCGCAGCTGACCGCCGATGTGGCTTCCGCCAATTGGCACGCGACAGCCTTGTTGGTGGCAAAACTCGCCGGCGATGCCCTGTTCGTCGACATGGGCTCCACCACCACCGATATTATCGCCATCAAGAACGGCGCCGTGGCCAATGACGGCTACACCGATGCCGGACGGCTTCTAACCGGCGAATTGGTCTATACCGGCTTTACCAGGACATTCCTGTTCGGCGTAGCCTCGTCGGCTCCCGTCCGTGGCAGGCTAACGCCGCTGATGAACGAATATTTCGCCTCGATCGCCGACGCTCACCGCATCCTGGGCGTGCTCGACGAGGACGACGACAGGCACCCTCCCGCCGACGGCAAGGAAAAGACTGTGGACGGCTCGATCGCGCGGCTGGCGCGCATGGTGGGGCGCGACGCCACCGACCTCACCCCGCCGGAATGGGGTGACGTCGCGCGCTGGTTCAGCGAGCAGCAACTGCGCAAAGTGCACGATGCAGCGGCGCTGGTTGCCGGAACCCTGTCTCGGGATATCCCGATCGTCGGCGCCGGAAGCGGTCGCTGGCAGATCAGGCGGCTGGCCGAACGCATGGAACGCAGTTATATCGATTTCGCCGACATCATCCCCGCCGATGACACTGTTCGCGGGCAAGCGAGCAGCGCGGCACCCGCGTCCGCAGTGGCGCTTTTGGCGGGATATCCTTCGTAAGCAGGTTGCGGCGCTCGCGCCTATGCTCGCGGGTCCTCGCTATCCGAACCTTTGGCGGTCAAGTGATCGCTGACACGCTGCATCAGCCAGCCCCAGGCTTCCTTTTCACCGTCGCCTGCCGTCTTTTCGATGGCGATCGAAAGGTAGGCGATTTCCGCCTCGATCTTGTTGCGCGGCAGCATGCCGAGCCGGCTGACCAGGATGGCCAGCTCAAGCACCGCCGCCTTGGCTCGGTTGAGGCCGGTGAACGGCGCGAGCGTTTCCTCCCGCACCACGCGGCAGAAATGGCGGGGGCGCACACCATTGTCATCGACCGCCTGGACTTCGAGGCCCGAATACGCCAGCGCCGCCTCGAGCCTCGGCACCGGGAACCCGTCAACCGGAACGGTTGGCCAATGCTTGCGGCCTGTCAGGCAGCCGGCAAAGACACGCACGTCGTCAGTATAATTGGCGATGGCAAACGGCACTTCGGCGAGATTGTCGAGCGTGACCGACGGCCGGAACGGCGCGATAACCCAACCGTCATTCTCGGCAATGATGCCGATCGGCGCGATGTGGACGTTGCCTGCCTTGTTGACCGTCGTGATGATCGATTCGCGAATATAGGGCATGGTCCTAGTGCTCTTTCCTTGCGCGGAGCGTCTTGCCCGGCTCGGCAAGACGGGTACGGTCGGTTTCGGGTGCCGGCGCGGCAACGCCCCATGCGAGCGGCTCGTCCTGCACATAACGCTTGCCGAGGCGCCACGCGATCTCCGCCTTCATCAGTTCCGCGCCGAGGTAAAAAGCGTGTGCGCCATCGGCGTTGACGTCCAGCCCGGCAAAAAGTTCGAACGCATCCGTGGCAACCGCATGCCCTTTGCTATTGAAAACATGGATGCCGTCCTCCGCTACCGCGATCCGGAAGTTGGCATCGCGCACCTGGGCCGCCAATGCCTCGATATCGTCGGTTGAGGCTGTGAAAGGCTTGCGATCGTGGACCTGCAACAGGCCTGGGTGATAGCCGCGCGGCAACGCGCCGTCCGTGCAAGCAGCCAACATGACGCGGCGGGCGATATCGTGCTCCTCGATCGTGCGCACCGTGTGTGGGCTGACATGCACCGCCAGCACGTTCCGGATCCGGAGTTCCGAGCAGAGCCCCGCTAGCACGGCTGTAACGCCGGAACTGTCGGCGTCGGTCAATTCGGTGAGATTGCCGGTGCCCATCAGCAATTCGACGTCCGGCCAACGGCGCCGCGCCTCGATGAAGCGCCCGAGTGAAACGGCGAAGCCGAAATGGATCGGGTCGAGCACGGGATCGGCAATGAAGGCGACGCCGGCCTTTTGTGCCGCGGTAATCGCCCGGCCGAGCGAATCCAGATCGCCGGGGATGGAGGGTATCAACACTGCCGTAGCCCGATGGTCGAAGATCAACGGCAGCGTGTTCTCATCGAGGCTGAGAAGATAGTCCGCGCCGGCGTGCGCACCGATCGACAGTTCGTCTGCGCTGGCCGAATCGACGCTGACCACAAACCCCTGTGCCTTGAGTGCCCGCACTGCCTCAGCCAGCAACGGAAACGGCGTCTCCGGCAGGCAGCCCAGATCGATGACATCCGCGCCGGTCGCAGCCAGCATCGAGGCCCTCGCCATCAGGGCCTCGACCGACAGCATCGGCGCATCGACGATCTCGGCGAAGATGCGCATATCGTGACGCGTCAGATCCGGCGGTTTGCCCACCCGGCCAAGGAAGGCCGGAAGGTCGGCGATCTCGTCGGGGCCGCGCACAAAGGGCACGCCGAAATGCTCCGACAGGTGTTCGATGTTTCCCCGATAGCGTCCGGGCAGGATGACGCGGTCGACGTCTCCTGTCAGAGTGAGCCGACGCTTCACGATGTCCTCGCTCATCAGCGCGGCGACCTTGACGCCGACGTCGACGATTTCCCACGCGAATTCGGTTCTGCCCAGCCCGGTCAGCAGCCGTTCCAGCCGCGCCTTGGCCAGATGGCCGGTAAGAAAAACCAGCCGCTCAGCCATCGCTTGCGAGTTCGGCCTGGCGCCGTGTGAGCGAGGCTTCGAGATCAGCGAGCGACTCGACCACCAGGGTCCGCTCGAAACTCTTCAACTGTTTGGTATTTTCCAGGTCGATCCTGCGCGGATAGACCTTGACCAGCCCGTGCGGTGCCTGGGTTTCGAGTTCCGGCGCGGTGTCGCAAGCAAAGACGATGGCTGGCACACGGCACTTTCCCGCTTGAGCAAAGACATTGGTGGCGAGCGTGTCGGAAATGCCATGCACGCATTTGGCGACCGTGTTGGAAGTGGCCGGCGCCACCACGACCGTGTGATAGACACCGTGGTAGAATTCGCCGACCGGGATCGCGCTTGCGGTCTTGTCGTGCAGCACGCGCGTCGTCTCCGGGAAATCAAGTTTAAGCTTGTACATGCGCAGGACTTCGTTGGCGGCCTTAGACACGAAGACATCGCAATGTTCGAGCTGGCGAACAAGTGCGAAGCTCTCCGTAAAAAAATGCCCGGAACCCGTCAAAACCCACGCCCAGCGCGGCACATGCAGCTTCACCATCGGCTATCCCGCCTTCTTTGCCGACGACCCTGTTGAAGCCACTATCCGGATGCCGGGCAGCTTGCCCGACGCGAGCATCGCGCCGGCCCCGGCAGCATCCTTCGGACCGGCGAGATGGAAATCGATGCCGTCGGGCAGCATGGCGGCAAAGCCTGGGTCGACAATGCCTCGGGCCCTCAGGCTGTCAGCGGTATCGCTGTCGAAGAATGCACCGGTCTGCTTGACAAGCAACAGCGCGTTTGCGCCAAGCTTGCCGGCAAGCCAGGCGGACAGAGAATCGGAGGTAATGTCCCAGGAGGCCGGAACATCCAGCGCCGCCAGTGCCAGTGACGACGGCAGCCACACCGGAATCTTCCCCGCCTCCAACACTCGCCCGATCTCGTCCAGCGACCGTGCCGGCGCCAGCCTTTCGTCCCGGTCGAGGATGACATGGCCGAACTGCTCCATGGCCAGGATCGCCATGGCATGAGCGGCGGTGTCGGAAAACTCCATGCTGGTCTGCGTCTCGCGCACATGATCGGCAAAGAGCCCGCCGCCGGGCACGATGACGATCGGCAGCCTGGAACCCGCCAGCGCTGCGATCCAGCTCTTCATCTCCGCCGCATGGGCCGTGCTGCCGCCAAGCTTGACGATGGCCCGTCGAAGCATTTCGGGGCGCTCCTGGCGCGGCCGGAAAACAACGCTTCGGTCTTTTCGGCCAGCAATGCCGGAGGCAGCACCGCGTCCCGCCGATTGGCGCTTGCGTTCGATCTCAACGCCGACGCCGCCAGGGCCGAGCTCGAGCTTTTCGACCCTAACCGTGACGCGCACGACACGCTGGTTCTCCAGCACGTGCGCTGCCACCTGCTCGGCCAAAGCCTCGCTGAGCTGGATATGGCCCCGCGCGACGATGGTGCGAATGCCGTCCATGATGATGTCGTAGGAGAACACATGGCGCATGTCCTCGGGATGGTCGGTGATTTGCAGCACGTCGGCGATCACATCAAAGCGCACTTTTTGAGTATGGCCATGCTCGAAGCTGTAGGCACCGATCTGGACCGGCAGAACAAAATCCCGCACAAAAATCCTGTCCGTGCCCAGTGTCGGGTCGGTGTCCGGCGAATAGCCTCTCGCTGCCAACAGGCGATAGTCGATACTCGATTGATCGCCGGTCCCGGATTCCGCTGGGATCAACTCGCGAATCCGCGAGACCGCCTCGGCGCTGATCGAACTCGTGCGACCGGAATGGCCACACAGCGCCCCCCGAAAGCCGAGAAAATCGGGAGCGAAAGGCAATAGGCGCGGAATGTCCGGAGCTTCCAGCGATCCACTCAGGCCGACCATCAGACCGAGCGATTTCGTTCGATCGACGAATCCCGGAATACGCTC
>NZ_RZQE01000040.1:0-24597 GCF_004022955.1 Mesorhizobium sp. M7A.F.Ca.US.002.01.1.1
GTTAACGCCGCGGCAATGCCGCCGACGACCATGGCGCCCGCCCAGCCGACAACGATCGGCAGGCCAAGGCCACCCAGCCGCGCGGCGTCGTCGGGAGTGGTCAGCAATGCCGAGGTGTAGGCGCCGATGGCGACGAAGCCGGCAAGGCCGACATTGAACAGGCCGGTCAGGCCCCACTGCAAATTGAGCCCCAGCGTGACCAGCGAAAAGATCAGCGCGGTGGTCAGGAAGAAGGCGCCGTAGCCGATCAGATCCATCAGCGTTCCCTCACACCAAACAGGCCGATCGGCCGCACGAACAGCACCGCCATCAGGATGATGAAGGAGACGGCGGCGCGCCATTCGGCGCCGATCAGCTGCACGGCACCGGCCTCGGCGAGCCCGATGATCAGGCCGCCGAGCACGGCGCCGGGGATGCTGCCGATGCCGCCGAGAATGGCGGCGGCAAACATCGGCAATAGCATGTCGAAGCCCATGAACGGGCGGATCTGCACCAGGATGCCGATCATCACGCCGGCCACGCAGGCCAGCGCCCCGCCGATGACCCAGGTGACGCGCACCACGCTGGCGACGTCGATGCCGACGATGCGGGCCAGTGCCGCGTTCTGGCTCAGGGCCTGCATCGAGCGGCCGGTCTGCGTGCGCGTCATCAACAGATGCACGGCGAGCACCAGCACCGCGGTCAGCAGCAAAAGCGCGATCTGGTCTGATGTGATGCGGATGCCGAAGCCGACCGGCATGGCGATCTGGATCGCCCGGCTGAAATAGGTCGGCCGCGAGGTGAAGGTGAATTCGAGCAGGCTTCTCAGCGCCATCGAGGCACCGAAGCTCGCCATCACCACGATGATCGCCTGGCCTTGCGAGCGCAGCCGCGAAAACAGCACCTTGTCGAGCAGCAGCGCCAGCAAAGCGGTGAACGCCATGCCGACGACCAGCGCGACAATCAGCGGCCAGCCGAAGGACAGCGGTGCGATCGGTGCCACCTTGCCGACTGTCGCGCCGATGGCGCTGACGACGGCCAGCGTCGCATAGGTGCCCCAGGCCATGAAGTCGCCATGGGCAAAGTTCGAGAAGCGCAGGATCGAATAGGTAAGCGTCACGCCGATGGCGCCCAGGCCGATCATCGAACCCGTCAGCAATCCGTCGACGACAAATTGCAAGCTCATGCCCCACCTCCTGTGCCGGACTTGCGGGGGCGCTGGCCGAGATAGAGTTCGGCGACCACCGGATCGTTCCACAGCTCGGAGGCAATGCCCTCGTGCCGGTCTTTGCCTTCGACCAGCACATAGGCGCGGTCGCCGATGGCGAGCGCTGCCTTGGCATTCTGTTCGACGAGCAGGATGGTGACGCCGGACTTGCGGATGTTTGCCAGCATCTCGAACACCATCGAGACGAATTTCGGCGACAGGCCGGCCGACGGCTCGTCTAGCACCAGCACCTTGGGGTGGACGATCAGCGCCCGCGCAACGGCGAGCATCTGCCGTTGTCCGCCCGAGAGGTTGCCGGCGGCGGTGCGGCGCTGGCGGACGAGATCGGGGAAGGCGGCATACATCTCCTCGATGCGCGCAGGAATCTCGCGCCGCTCAAGGATGCCGCAAGCAACTCTGAGATTGTCCTCGACCGACATCAGTGGGAAGATGTTTTCGGTCTGCGGCACGAAGGCCAGCCCGAGGCGCACCATGGTGTGGGCCGGCGCGGCAGTGATGTCCTTCCCGTCCAGAAATACTGTGCCGCCGGTGATCGGGACGAGGCCGGCGATGGCCTTGATGAAGCTAGACTTGCCGGCGCCGTTGGGGCCGAGCACCACGACGATCTCGCCCTTGGCGACGGTGATCGAGGCGCCGCGCACGATCGGCACGCCGGGCTCGTAGCCGGCTTCGAGGTCGCGGACATCGAGAACGATCTCGCTCATGCCGCGCCTCCGAGATAGGCCTCGATGACGCGCGGGTCGCGAGCGACCTCTTCGGCCGTGCCTTCGCTGAGCAACTGGCCGCTCGCCATGACGAGGACGCGATGGCAGAGCCGCGTCACCATGTCGATATTATGCTCGATCAGCAGGAAGGTGATACCGCGCGCATTGATGTCGCGGATGCGGTCGATGATGACTTCGAGCAGCGTCGCGTTGACGCCGGCCGCCGGTTCGTCGAGCAAGATGATCGCCGGATCGGCCATCATCACGCGGGCGAGTTCGAGCAGCTTGCGCTGGCCGCCGGAAAGCACGCGCGCCGGCTCATGCGCGAGATGGGCGAGGGCGACCAGTTCCAGCAGTTCAAGCGCCTTTGTCCTGGCGGCCCTTTCCTGCGCGGCGACGCGCCATGGCGTGACGAAATTGGCAAGCAGCTTTTCGCCGGCCTGACCCTGTGCCGCCAGCATGATGTTTTCGATCAGCGTCAGGTTGGGCAGCGGGCGCGGTATCTGAAACGTGCGGCCGAGACCGCGTCCGATGCGCAGATGTGCTGCTTCGCCCGAGACGCGCGCGCCGTTGAGAAGGATTTCGCCGCTGGTCGGCAATATGCTGCCGGCAAGCAGGTCGAACATCGTCGTCTTGCCGGCGCCGTTGGGGCCGATGAGGCCGAGGATTTCGCCCGCTTTGACGTTAAACGAGACGTCGTTGACCGCGACAAGGCCGCCGAACCGCCTGACGACATTCCTTGCCGTCAGAACCGGCGCGCGGGTTTCCCCTTGCCGTTTGGTTGCCTCGCTCATCAAACCCTCTGGCCGAAGACGATCGCTGCCGCCTCCTGATTATGATTTGTGATCACACTTGCGTTGATCACGCTATTCGGCTTTAATTTCCTCCGCAAGCCGAAAACCGGCCACGAACGGAATTCCATGCAAAAGGCTGCCATCGAAAAGAACAACGAGGTGATCGCGGCCCAGCTTGCGCCGGTCGGCCGCGAGACCGTGCAGGACCGCGTTTATTCCGAGCTGCGCCGCGCCCTGATTGGCGGCCTGTTCGAACCGAGCCAGGTGCTGACCATCCGTGGCCTGGCTGACGCCTTGGTCACCTCGACCATGCCGGTGCGCGAGGCGCTCGGCCGGCTGATCACGGAAAAGGCGCTGGAGGCGCTGCCCAACCGTTCGGTGCGCGTGCCGCCGATCACGCTGGAACGCCTCGACGATCTCCTGCGGGCTCGCATCCTGATCGAGGGCGAGGCGATCGCGCTGGCCGCCGCCCGCATGGGTCCGCGCCAGATCGCCACCATCGAAACCATCCTCGCCGAATGGGACGAGATGCGGGCTTTGAAACACAAGAAGGACGTCGACCGCGAAGTGACGCTCAACCAGAGCTTTCATTTCGAGATTTACCGCTCCTGCGGTTCGGCCGTGCTGATCCCGATGATCGAGAGCCTGTGGCTGCAATCGGGTCCCTGCATTCGTGTCGCCATCTACGCCTTCTCGGAAGCCGGCGAGGTCGACACCGCCCAATATCACCGCCGCATCGTCACGGCGCTGTCCACGCAGGATGCGCAGGCGGCGCGCGAGTCGCTGGTCGCCGACATCAGCCGACCCTTCACCTTCCTGCGCAGCAAGTTGCAGGCCGCCGCCGCGAAAGACCAGACATGACCGCCATCAGGATCACCGAGCCGCGCTCGCAGCTTTCCGTAACGGCATTGCTGCTGCCCGAGAAGGCGCCGGAAAACGCTGCCTTCCTCTTGGCCTACCTCGGCACGCCACGCGTTGTTCCGGGCATCCATGCGATGTGGACGGGGCCTGAGATTTCCTGTCCGGTTCCATCAACCGACCTCGAGGGCCAGGCCTATGCAAAACCGTTGCCGGCCGAGAACGCGACGCTGAACCCGCAGCCGGGCGACATCGTACTGTCCTACGTGCCGCCACGCATGTGGGGCGGCAATCCCAATGCGATCTTCGACATTGGCCTCTACTACGGGCAGGGCGCGCGGCTCTTGTTCCCGATAGGCTGGCTGGCCGGCAGTGTGGTGGCGCAGGTGCGCGTCGAAGAGCGTGACCGGTTCGCCGCCGCGTGCGGTGTCATCCGCCGCAACGGCGCCTGCGATGTCACCTTCAGCCTGATGGAGGCCTGACATGGCCGACGACAGTTTCGAGCTGTTCGACCTTCGCGTCGAGGCCATCATCCCCAAGGACAAACCTATCTATTGCGGCGCCAAGGAAGGCGATTATTTCGAGCTCAAGGGCGAGATGCTGTCGATGCCGGCAGGGCAGGTTTTTTCGATCTATTCGATCGCCGCCGTGTTGCCGCTGCTGGCAGCCAAGCAGCGCCCAACCCACCCGAACGACTGGATGACCTCGGACGCCGAGATCGCTTGTCCCGATCCCAATTGCGGCAGCCGGCTGCGGATCGTCAGGGCCGCCAAGCGGCGGTTCAGCCACGCCGAGACGACGGCGGTGCCGCTGCCGAAAGAGGATGACCTTAGATGACCGCCAAGACCTTCGAACTCGGCCCCGGCTACACCATCTCGCGCGTCATTCGCGGCGGCTGGCAGCTGGCTGGCGGCCACGGCGCCATTGACCGCAGCCAGGCGGTGGCCGATCTGATCGCCACGTTCGATGCCGGCATCTGGACCTATGACTGCGCCGACATCTACACCGGCGTCGAGGAGTTGATCGGTGCCGCGCGCCTGCGGCTGGCCAGCGAGCGCGGCCTCGACGTCGCGGCCCGGATGAAGGTGCACACCAAGCTGGTGCCCGACCTCGAACGGCTGGCCAGTATCAGCCGTGACTACATCAGGGGCATCATCGACCAGTCATTGCGGCGGCTGAAGACCGAGCGGCTCGATCTCGTGCAGTTCCATTGGTGGGACTATGAACAGCCGCGCTATGTCGATGCCATGGGCTGGCTCAACGAGCTTCGGTTGGAGGGCAAGGTGCGAAATCTCGGCACCACCAATTTCGACACGCCAAGGCTCGCCGAGATACTCGCTGCCGGCATCCCGCTGGTCAGCCAGCAACTGCAATATTCCGTGCTCGACCAGCGCCCGGGCAGCAGCCTGGCCGCGCTCGCAAAACAGAACGGCGTCAGCTTCCTCTGCTATGGTTCAGTCGCCGGCGGCTTCCTCAGCAACAAATGGCTCGGTGCGGCCGAGCCCGCCACGCCGCTCGAAAACCGCTCGCTGGTCAAGTACAAGCTGATCATCGACGATTTTGGCGGCTGGGAGCTGTTCCAGCACCTGCTGCAAGCGCTGAAGGCCGTTGGCGACCGCCACGGCGTTGACGTCGCCACCATCGCCAGCGCCTGGGTGCTGGAGCAGCCGCAAGTGGCGGCGGTCATCGTCGGCGCCCGCAACCAGGCCCACGCCATTGCCAATGCGAAAATCATGGACGTTGCGCTCCACGCCGAGGACCGGGAGCGGATTGCGGCCGTCATCGCGCAAGGCACCGGCCTCGAAGGTGACGTCTACACGCTGGAACGCGACCGCCGCGGCCGCCACGGTTCGATCATGCATTACAACCTCAATGCGGGGAAGAAATGAGCGGCGAACCCTCCCTGTTTTCACGCGCCAGCGCCGAAATCATCGACCTGCACCGCTTCTTCGTCGACTGGTTCGTCGCCGCGCGAGCCAACACGGTGGACTTCGGCCGCTTCGAACGCGCCATGGGCAAGGACCTCAGCATGGTGGCGCCGGACGGGCAGATCCTCGATCGCGAAGCGGTCGTCGACCATGTCCGCGCAAGCCGTGCTTCCTGCGACGATGGTTTCGCCATTTCGATCGAGGACATCCGGCCCGGCTGGCAGGACGCGGATACCATCGTCGTCCTCTATGTCGAAGCGCAGCTGCGCGCAGGCAAGCACAGCCGCCGTCAATCGAGCGCCGTCTTCACGACCAGTTCATCGGCGCCCAACGGCGTCGAATGGCGACATCTGCATGAAACCTGGCTGCAGGTGCCGGAACGCTGAACAAGCTCCAGAACTCAAATACAGTCGAGTAACGAAAGGGGAACAACAATGACAAAGACGATACTCCAACTCACCACAGCGCTGGCCCTCGTCACGATGGCGGGTGCTGCGCAGGCCGCCGATTGCAAGATCACCGTCGGCCTCGTCATGGAGCTGACCGGCCCGGCCGGTGAATACGGCCAGGCCGGCGCCAAGTCGGTCGAGATGGCCTTCCGCGACATCAACGGAGCCGGCGGGGTGCGCGGCTGCGATCTCGTCACCGACACGCGCGACAGCCAGAGCCAGGGCAACATCGCCGTCGACGCCGCCACTCAGCTTGTGCAGGTCAAGAAAGTGCCGGTCATCATCGGCGGCATCATCTCGTCGGTGTCGATCCCGATCCTGACCTCGGTGACCGCGCCAGCCAAGATCGTCCAGGTCTCGCCAGCGTCATCCTCGCCGACTCTGACGGCGCTCGGCCGCGACGGCAAGACCAACGGCATCTTCTTCCGCACCATCACCTCGGATGCGCTGCAGGGTGTCGCCGCCGCCAAATATGCCATCGACAAGGGTTTCAAGAAGCTGTCGATCATCCACGTCAACAACGATTTCGGCGTCAACATGGTGGCCGAATTCTCGCGTGCCTACAAAGCGCTCGGCGGCACCATCGTCTCCGACACGCCTTACAATGAAAAGCAGTCGAGCTATGCCTCCGAAGTCACCGCGGCAATGGCCGGTGAACCGGACGGTCTCTACCTCGTCAGCACACCGGTCGACGGCGCCACGGTCGCCCGCACCTGGATCTCGCAGGGCGGCGTGCAGAAATTCCTGCTCAATGACGGCATGAACAGCCCGGACTTCATCGAATCCGTCGGCGCCGATTATCTGAAGGAAGCCTACGGCACGTCGTCCGGCACCAGCCCGACGGCCTCGACGGAGTATTTCACCAAGAACTATAAGGAATTCTCCGGCATCGAACCGACCAATCCGGCAGCCGACCGTTCCTATGACGCCGGCGCGATTGTTGGCCTCGCCATCGCCATTGCCGGCTCCGAGGACCCGGCCAAGATCAAGGACGCGATGTACAAGGCGGTCGATCCGGCCGGCACGCCGATCTTTGCTGGCAAGGAAGAGTTCGCCAAGGCGCTCGGCCTGATCAAGGACGGCAAGCCGATCCGCTACGAAGGCGTCATCGGCCCGGTCGCCTTCGATAAATATGGCGACATCACAGGCCCGTTCCGGCTGTGGAAGATCGTCGACGGCAAGGTAGCGACGGACGGTGAAATGACCACCGACGATGTCAACGTCTTGCAGGCCAAGCTTCAGTAAGCATCATTCCGTTTGGTCCGGCATCGATTATGTCAGCATCGATGCCGGACCAAGAATATGGCTGCCTCATTGCGGCGCTCTTGCCCGGCACTCACGTCCGTTCCGTCGCAACTTGCCTGGGGATGAGAAAGCGGGCGGCGAGCACGCAGAGCAGCACGGTGAACATCAGGATCAGCGCCACCAGCGCATTGATATCGGGTGAGAAGCCAAGCCGCATCATCGCCCACAGCCTGACCGGCAGCGTGCTTTGCGTGCCAGTGACCAGGATGGTGATCATGGTCTCGTCGAATGACAGGGCGAAGGCCAGGATGGCGCCGCCGACCATGGCGCTCGACAGGTTCGGCAGGATGATGCGCCAGAAGGTCTGCCAGCCCGTGGCACCGAGATCGTAGGACGCTTCAACCAGCGTGCGGCTCATCGACTGCAGCCGCATCAGTACCGTGCGGTAGACTATCGCCAACACGAAAACCGTATGGCCGATAACGACCGTCAGCAGCGAGCGTTCGAGGCCGATCTCGCGGAAGAAGATCAGCAGCGCCAGGCCGCTGATGATCGGCGGCATCAGGAACGGCAGGAAGATGATGAACTGCAGCAGCGAGCGTCCGGAACGGCGCCCATGATAATAGAGCGCCAGCAGCGTTCCGCTGACCACCGACAGGATGACGGTGCAGACGCCGACGATCAGCGTCGTGCGCAGAGCGGCCAATATGTCGTGGTTTTCAGCCAGCGCCACATAGGTCGCAAGCGTCGGCGACGACCAGTCGACGGAGCCATGCGAAATGGTGAAGAACGACGACACGATCGGCACGAACAGCGGGCTGTAGAGCAGGACCGCAACCAGTGTCGTGATCGCGGCCAGAAAGATCGTGGACAGTCGGGGCAGGGCGCTCATACCGAAGTCCCCGGGTTGCGGCCAAAGCGTTCGCCGATGAGGATTGCGGCGATCACCACGACGGCC
Source organism: Mesorhizobium sp. M7A.F.Ca.US.002.01.1.1 (assembly GCF_004022955.1). Classification (NCBI taxonomy): domain Bacteria; kingdom Pseudomonadati; phylum Pseudomonadota; class Alphaproteobacteria; order Hyphomicrobiales; family Phyllobacteriaceae; genus Mesorhizobium; species Mesorhizobium sp. M7A.F.Ca.US.002.01.1.1. Next base: position 8,144 of record NZ_RZQE01000040.1, read on the forward strand.
AGCGCCACCGACAGCGCCGCGCCGAACGGCCAGTTATAGGCCGTGCCGAACTGGCTGTAGAGGATGCGGCCGAAGGTGAAGCCGCTGATCCCGCCGACCATCTGCGGCGTCAGGAAATCGCCGATCGCCAGCACGAAGACGAAGCTCGCCGCCGAAGCGACGCCGGGCAGGCTGAGCGGCAAGGTGATGCGCAGGAAGGTCTGCAAGCCGCTCGCGCCGAGATCGTCGGATGCGCGCAGCAGCACTTGCGGAATCCGCTCCAGCGACAGGAAGATCGGCAGGATGGCGAAGGGGATCAGGAGCAGGGTCAGCGTCAAAAGGATGGCGTTCATGTTGAACACGAAAAGCGTCGACGGTTCCTGCAGAATGCCGAGCGCCACCAGTGCCTTGTTGAGGAAACCGTTGAGGCCGAGGATGCTGCGGATGGCATAGATCTTGATGACGTAGCTCATCAGCAGCGGCACCAAGAGCAGCATCAGCAAGGCGTAGCGCCAACGGCCTTTCAGCATCGTCAGGAAATAGGCGGCGGGATAGGCGAGCAGGATGCAGATGATGGCCACCGATACGCAAAGCACGATGGTGTTCCAGAACACCGGCAGAAAGACCGGATCGGTAAAGAACCTGACATAGTTGCCCAGCGACAAGCCGTAGACGATCGTGCCCTGGTCGACGCTGAAGAAGCTGTAGCCGAGGAAGATCGCCAGCGGCACCAGGACGAAGACCACTGGCAAGGCAAACGCCAGCACCGTCACCAGCAGCGACAGCCGTTTTTCCGCAGGCAGCGTCGATCCTGCTTTGCTCATGCCAGCACCAGATGGCCTTCATGCGGCGCAAAGGAAAGCGATACGGCCTCGCCGGATCTGAGCGCGCTGCCGTCGACGCGGCTCGGCACGCGCAGCCGCAAGCGTTGCGCGGCATTGTCGGCGCCGGCCGCGATGGTGGCGACGGTCGACGAGCCGGCAAAGGCCAGATCGGAGATCGTGCCGGAAAAACGGTTGTCGGTGTCCTTTGCATCCGCAAGGTGCAAGGCTTCTGGACGGAACGCGGCGTAAGCGCTGGCGCCTTCCGCTGCGGCTTTCAAATGCGGCTGGTCGCTGATCGAACAGATGAGGCGCCCGAGCGCCGTCTCGATCGATCGCAGCTCGCCCTGGACCGGTCCGAGTTTCCCGGCCACCAGATTGTTCTCGCCGAAGAAACGCGCGACGAATTCGCAATCCGGTCTGTAGTAAAGGTCGTGCGGCGTGCCGAGCTGGCGGATATGGCCGGCCTCCATGACGCAAATCCGATCGGCCATGCCGATGGCTTCTTCCTGGTCATGGGTGACGAACAGGAAGGTGGTCCTGATTTCGCGCTGGATGGACTTTAGGAACACCTGCATCTGCCGGCGCAGTTCGAGGTCGAGTGCGGCGAGCGGCTCATCGAGCAGGATCAGGCGCGGCTGGCAGATCAGCGCACGGGCGAGTGCGACGCGCTGGCGCTGGCCGCCGGAGAGCTGCGCCGGAAAGCGGTCGGCGAAACGCCCGAGCTGGACCAGTTCCAGCGCCTCCGCGACTCGGCGCGCGATTTCCTTGCGCTGGACATGGCGAACCGAAAGCCCGTAGCCGACATTGCCGGAAACGGTCAGGTGCGGGAACAGCGCATAGTCCTGAAACACGGTGTTGAACGGCCGCCGGTTGATCGGCATGCGGCTGATGTCTTGCCCATCCAGGCGTATCTCGCCCGACGTCAGCGGTTCCAGCCCGCCGATCAGCCGCAGCACCGTGGTCTTGCCGGAGCCGGAGGGTCCAAGAACGGTGAGGAACTCACCGTCCTTGATCGACAGGTCGATGTCGTGCAGCACGGGGACCGTGCCGTAGGATTTCGAGACGGACCGCAGCGTCAAGAGGTCGGTGTTCTGGTTCATGAAATACTCTCGCATACGCTTCGGCGGTCCGGAACTCCGGACCGCCGGGTCCTTCGAAGGCATGGTGCGGAAAGATCAGGGCGTTGCCTTGACCTCGTTCCACATGTCCGAACGCTTGAGCGGGTCCTCGACATTGTTGAGCCAGACCAGCTTGTCGTTGCCGCCGGCGCTGCCGGTTTCCGTCACCGTGTTGCCGAAGCCGGTGCGCTCGGAAAGCTCGCCGCCGACCTTCTTGCTCAGCATGAAATCAATCCATTTCTCGGCTGCCGCATTATCACGGACACCCTTGGAGATGACCCAGTTGTCGAGCCAGGCAAGCGCGCCCTCGCTCGGATTGACGTAGGCGACATGGGCGCCGATCTTCTGCAGCGCCTTGACCTGCTGCTGGCCGTAATTGGCCCAGATCAGGGCCACATCATTGTTCTGGTAGATCTGCTGCGCCTCGTCGGCGGTGGTGTAGAAGCTGAGCACGTTGCGCTTGAGTTCGACCAGCTTGGCCTTGACTGCAGCCATCTGCTCTTCATTGAGGTTGAACGGATCCTTGTAGCCGAGCGTCAGTGCGGTGAACGAGAAATTGTGCTCGCCATTATCATACGCCAGCACCTTGCCCTTGTAGGCCGGGTCCCACAGAACCGACATCGAGGTCGGCGCCGGCTTGACCTTGTCGGTGTCGTAGATCAGGCCGATGGAGTCGAAGCAGAACGGAATGCCGTAGACCTTGCCGTCCTTGGTCACGCCGCTGACCGCCGTCAGGTCGCGGAAGCGCGGCAGCACGTCTTTCTGGTTGGCGAGCTTGGTGACGTCGATCGGCGACACCAGGTCAGCCTTGATGTAGCGCTGCAACTGGGCGGTGTTGACAGCAAAGACGTCGAAGTCCTGGCCCTCGCTGCCCTTGATCTTGGCCCAGATCTCGTCGTCGCTGCCGATGAAGACGACATCGACGCCGATGCCGGTCGCGGCGGTGAAATCCTTGACCCAGTCGGCATCGGCGTAGCCGTCCCAGGCCAGTACCCGAAGGTTCGCGGCGAGCGCCGCCGATGTCATCAGGCCGATGCTGAGCCCGATTGTCGCTAGTCTTAGAAACGCTTTCTTCAGTCCCATTTTTAATCTCCCATTATCGTTCTGGTGGACCGTAATTTTCGGGCCTGCGCCGTCACAGCTGGGTAACAGCGACCAGTCCCTCGTCCGGCACCGACACCATCCGGTTGCGCAGTGGCTTGCCGAACGTCTGTGCCTGGATTTCATACTCGTCGCCGGAAGCCGTCTTGACGCCGGAGGCGTAGCTCATCACCGCCGCGCCGAAGAAATAGGCGTGCAGGTCGCCCGCCCTGCGGTGCATCGGGTAGCGGAAATGGAAGTGTTCGAGATTGGCGATCGAGTGCGACATGTGCGCTTCACCCGACAGGAACTCCTGCTCCCAGATAACAGTGCCGTCGCGCAGGATGCGCGAATGGCCGCGCACTTCTTCGGGCAGGTCACCGATCAGCAGTTCCGGACCGATCGAGCAGGAGCGCAGCTTGGAATGGGCGAGATAAAGGTAGTTCTCGCCCTCCGTCACGTGGTCGGAATATTCGTTTCCGAGCGCATAGCCGATGCGATAGGGATGGCCATCGGGTCCATTGACATAAAGCCCGACGATCTCGGCTTCCTCTGCACCGGCTTTCGCGAATGCCGGCATCGGCAGCGGCGCGCCGGGCGGGACAACGCAGGTGCCGACGCCCTTGAAGAACCACTCTGGCTGAATCCCGATCTTGCCGGCGCCAGGCTTGCCGCCCTCCAGTCCCATGCGGAAGATTTTCAAGGAATCGGATTCGTCGGCACCTTCGCCATGGGTCAGAACATGCATCTGGTTGCGCGCGGCGGCACTTCCGGTGTGGGTGAGGCCGGTGCCGGTGACCAGGAAGCGCGCCGGTTCGGGATGGTCGACCGGAGCGAGCACCTGCCCATCGCGCAACAGTTGGTCGTAGTCGATTTTCGCTGTGCCGGTCCGCTTCTCGACCAGCGCTGCGATCGACGTGCCCTGGGCAATTGCCGCTTCGGCCAGCTCCAGCACGCTGCTGGTCTTCTCGAGAGGGTGCAGATGATTGCCGTCATCGCAGACACGGCCAACCCCTCTGCTGCCGTCGGCCATTCTGAACTGAACAAGACGCATGAACTAACCTTCTTCCTTTGAAGCCGTACGGGTCACACCCAGCCCGCATCGACGATGAACTGCTGGCTTGTGCACATGCGGCTGTCGTCGGCGGCGAGGAACAGCGCCATGCGCGCGATATCGGAGGGTTGCAGCCGGTCGGGCAGGCACTGCCTTTCCGCGATCTGGCGTTCGCCGGCCGGGTCCAGCCACAGGCGAATCTGGCGCTCGGTCATCACCCAGCCCGGCACCATGCAGTTGACGCGGATGCGCTCAGGGCCAAGCTCGCGGGCCAGCGCCCGCGTCATGCCGTAAACAGCCGCTTTCGCGGTGACATAGGCTGGGCAATCCGGATCGCCGACCATCCAGGTGATGGAGCCGAAGTTGATGATCGAGCCGCCGCCCTGCGCGCTCATCTGCGGACGCACTGCCTGCGCCGCGAAAAACTGGTGGCGCAGATTGACCGCCATGCGGTCGTCCCAATAGGCAACCGTCACATCCTTGGTCTGGTGGCGGTCGTCATTGCCGGCATTGTTGCACAGCGCCTGGATGGGGCCATTGTGCTGCATTGCCTGCACGGTTGCCGCCTGCAACTCTTCGACGTTGCGCAGGTCGCATGGAATGAACAGCGGCGCGGCATGTCCGTCGGCCGCAATCGCGTCGACCAGACGTTGGGATGGTTCTTCGGCCATGTCGACGAAGGCGACGCGGCTGCCCTGGGCGCAGAAATGGCGCACCAGGCTTTCGCCGATGCCGCTGCCGCCGCCTGTTATGAAGACGCTGCGGCCCTTGAGGCTTGGATAGATCGCGTAGCCGATTTCATCCGTCATCGCGCGCCTCTCTAGTGCGAATGCCGAGGAATGCCGGCATCGCGCCGGCCGACGAGAAAGTCGAAATCGCAGCCCTTGTCGGCCTGCAGCACGCGCTCGACATAAAGGCTCTGGTAGCCGCCCTCCGGCGACGCCGGCGGCTTCCAGTCACGCCGGCGGATGGCGAGCTCCTCTTCCGACACCAAAAGTTCCAACCGGCGGCCGGCGACGTCGAGCTCGATGAGGTCGCCGTCGCGCACCAGCGCCAGCGCGCCGCCTGCGGCTGCTTCCGGCGCCACATGCAGAACCACGGTGCCGTAGGCGGTGCCGCTCATGCGCGCGTCCGAAATGCGCACCATGTCGGAGATGCCTAGCTTGAGCAGTTTGGCCGGCAGCGGCATGTTGCCGACCTCGGCCATTCCGGGATAACCGCGCGGCCCGCAGTTCTTCAGCACCATCACCGAGGTGGCGTCGATGTCCAACTCCGGATCGTCGATGCGGGCGTAGTAATGCTCGATGTTTTCGAACACCACCGCCTTGCCGCGATGCTGCATCAGCTCGGGCGTTGCCGCGGACGGCTTGATGACCGCGCCGTCAGGCGCCAGATTGCCGCGCAGGATGGAGATGCCCCCTTCCTTGGTCAGCGGCTCGCTCATTGGGCGGATCACTTCGCTGTTGTAGTTGGGCGCGCCGTCGATCAATTCACCGATGGTCTTGGCGCTGACGGTCATGGCGTCGCGATGAAGAAGCCCCACTTCATCAAGCGACGCCATGACCGCAGCTAGCCCCCCGGCGTAGTAGAAATCTTCCATCAGGAACCGGCCCGACGGCATCAAATCGACAATGGTTGGAACGTCACGACCTAGGCGGTCCCAGTCTTCGAGGCTGAGATCGACACCGATCCGGTTGGCGATGGCGATCAGATGCAGCACCGCATTGGTCGAGCCACCGATCGCGCCGTTGACGCGAATGGCGTTCTCGAACGCTTGCCTGGTGAGGATCTCCGCGATCGTCACGTCCCTGCGCACCAGATCGACGATCTGGCGTCCGGCCATCTGGGCGAGCACGCCACGGCGCGAATCCACCGCCGGGATCGCGGCGTTGTCCGGCATGCCGATGCCGAGCGCTTCGACCATGCTGGCCATGGTCGAGGCTGTGCCCATCGTCATGCAGCTGCCCGCCGATCGGCTTTGGCCCTGCTCGGCGGCGAGAAAGTCGGCAACCGGCATGCGGCCGGCTTTAACCTCCTCGGCGAATTTCCAGACATGGGTGCCCGAGCCGATATCGTGTCCGCGGAACTTGCCGTTGAGCATCGGCCCGCCGGAAACGGCGATGGTCGGCAGGTTGCACGATGCGGCGCCCATCAGCAGCGCCGGTGTGGTCTTGTCGCAACCGACCAGCAGGATGACGCCATCGATCGGATTGCCGCGGATGGACTCCTCGACATCCATGCTGACCAGGTTGCGAAACAGCATGGCGGTGGGGCGCATGTTGCTCTCGCCCAGCGACATCACCGGAAATTCGAGCGGCAGGCCGCCGGCTTCATAGACGCCGCGCTTGACGTGATCGGCCAGCGCCCGCAGGTGGGCATTGCACGGGGTCAATTCCGACCAGGTGTTGCAGATGCCGATCACCGGGCGGCCGTCGAAAGCGTCGGCGGGAATGCCCTGGTTCTTCATCCAGCTGCGGTGCATGAAGGCGTTCTTGCCCTCACCGCCGAACCAGGCCTCGGACCGTAGCTTGCGTTTGTTCTCGCTCACGATGCCAGCTCCCGATTCTGGCGGCGCTTGTTGCGGTTCTCGACACTGCGGCGCACGTCCTCCTCAGCATTGTCGATGAGGACCAGCAGCGCCTTTTGTGCGCCGGTCGCGTCGCCGGCGGCGATCTTTTCGGCGACTTCCCGGTGCAGCGGCAATGAGGGGCGCTGCCCTTCCGGATTGTCGTTGGAAAGACGAAAGCTCGTCACCAATGCGGTTTCGACCAGTGCCGCCAGCGAGCCGATCAGCTCATTGCCGGTCATGCGCAGTATGGTCTGGTGGAACAAAAGGTCAGGCTTGGCGAAGCGGTCGCCGTCGTCGACCACCGCCTCCATTTCGACCAGAGCTGCATTGATCTCGGCGATCTGCGCTGGCGTGGCGCGCTGGGCCGCAAGCGCTGCCGACATCGGCTCGATGGCCCTGCGCAATTCGAACAGCGCCCGGACATCGTCGGCGCTGACACCGCTGGCATAGCGCCATGACAGGACGTCCGGGTCGAGGAAATTCCAGTCGGCACGAGGACGCACCCTTGTGCCGGTCTTCGGCCGCGATTCGACCAGCCCCTTGCCCGCCAACACCTTGATCGCCTCGCGCAGCACCGTGCGGCTGACCCCCAGCATCTCGCTTGAATCGTCGGCATTGGGCAGTGCCTCGCCGGGTAGGAAATCGCCTTGAACGATGCGCAATCCGATTTGCTCGACGACGGTCGCATGCAGAGCGGTGGAGCCGCTGGAAACCGCCACCGCGACTCTCGACGTACGCGCCATACTGAAAGATTTGTTATTCTTCATACTATTCATATGATATGTCTTATCGGCATTGCGATTGGAGTCAAGGGATGGGGGAGTGCCGATGACAAAGAATTCCGCTGCCGTTGCCGAGCAGCACCAAGGGCTGATCTCGATCAGCGACGGCATTGCGACCGTGGAGATCGCGCCGGCCGCCGGCGGCGCGCTGGCGTCGTATCGCTGGCGGCAAAACGGATCCGTCGTGGATTGGCTGCGCCCTGCGGATCAGGCGGCGATCGACGGCCGCGATGCCGGCGCCATGGCCTGCTTCCCGCTGGTTCCCTATTCCAATCGCATAAGGCACGGCCGCTTCGCATTCGCAGGCCGCACCGTCGAACTGCCGACCAGCCCGGACGATCCACATCATGAGCATGGCCATGGCTGGCGTCGGCCATGGACCGTCGTGCGGCACGAAGCCAGCGCCACCGTCCTATCCTATCGCCATGCCGCCGATTCCTGGCCGTGGAGCTATGAGGCAAGGCAAGAGATCTCGCTGGTCGATGGCAGCCTGATCACCGCCATCTCGCTGCGCAACCTGTCGGACGCGCCGATGCCGGCCGGGCTCGGCCTGCATCCCTATTTCCCATCGACACCGTGGACGCATGTCCAGGCGCGGGTGTCCGGCATGTGGGAGACCGACGCGGAAATCCTGCCCACCCGGCACGTCCTGCCGCCTGCAGGCTCCAACCCGACCACGGGCTTCGACGTGTCGGAGACGGACTTCGACACGGTCTTCACCGGATGGTCGCGCCGCGCCCGGATCTCCTGGCCGGAGCATGGACGGCAACTGGACATCGAGGCCGAGGCGCCACTCGATTTCCTTGTCCTCTACACGCCGCCCGGCGAGCCGTTCTTTTGCGCCGAACCGGTCAGCAACATCACCGATGCCTTCAACCGCAGGGCTGACACGGGCATCGAGGCCGGCTGTATCGTACTGGCGCCCGGGCACATGCGGTCCGCAAGCGTTCGCTTCACGCCTTCGCGGGAGATCTGATCGCCAGTCTGAGCCGCATCAACTGCTTTGCCTCGCCGCTTCGCGGATGGTCTGCAACAGGATGGAGAAGGCCGGCGAGGGCGCCGTGTCGGTCCGCATCGTCAGGCCGACCGGTCCCTTGGTTTCCTCGGTGTTGACCGGCAGGGCGACGAAGGCGCCACTGCCGAGTTCATTGGCGACGACGCCGGCCGAAATGATCCAAACCGCATCGCTCTGCCGCAGGAAGGCGCGGCCGAAGGAGTCCGAGACGGTTTCGATCTCGGTTGCCGGCGCCGTCATGCCGCTGGTGATGAACAGGCGGTCGACGAAAGGGCGGATGACCGATTCCCGTGTCGGCATCAGCGCCGGGAACTCGTCGAGCCGCGCGAACACGTCCTGTCCGGGCTCAAGCAGCGGATGTCGCGCCCGCACCACGAACAGCACCTGTTCGGAGTAGAGATGCTCGAAGAAGAAGCCGGTCATGTTCTCCGGCGCCGCCAACCGTCCGACGACGAGATCGAGCGCGCCGGTGCGCAACTGTTCGAGCAGCACCGCGTTCTCGCCGGTGACGATCTTGATCGCCGCACCGGTGCTCTCTTTGAGGAACAGGCTCATGGCAAGCGGCATCACCCGCGCCGACACCGTCGGCAGCGCGCCGATGCGGATCGGGTGCCGGTTGACCGCTCCGTCCTGGCGGACGGAATCGACGCCTTGCTTGAGCGCCGTGATCGCCGTGGCGGCGTGGCGAAGGAAGATCTCGCCGATGCGCGTCAGTCGGATGCCGCGGCCGTCGCGCTCCACCACCGCAACCCCCAGCGCCTCTTCCAGTTCGCGCAATGTCTTGGTCACGGCCGGCGGGCTGACATGCAGCAAGTCAGCCGCTCGCGCCACGCTCCCCTGCCGCGCAACTTCCAGGAATGCCTGCAGGTGACGGAACCGAATGCGGCTCTCGGACATGGATTCGATAACCCCTGAGTTAATGAAACGCCGCAAAATATCATTTTACCGAACCAAACGCCTTGTGCAATGTGGGGGCGGAGGATCGAAACCGTGCCATTCGTCACCATCGGCGGCATCACGCTGCACCATCGCCACATCAAGGCGACCGGCAATGCGCGCCCAATCATATTCATCAATTCGCTCGGCACCGACTTCCGGATCTGGGACGAAATTGTCTCGACGTTCGATGGTGAAATGCCGCTGCTGGTGTATGACAAGCGCGGCCACGGACTGTCCGACATCGGCGACATCAGGTCGATCGACGATCACGTCGATGACCTCTCGGCGCTCATCGATCATTTCGGCTTGAGCAAGGTCGTGCTGTGCGGCCTGTCGGTCGGCGGCATGATCGCGCAGGGGCTCTATGCCAGGCGGCCTGAAATCGTCGAAGGCCTGATCCTTTGCGATACGGCACACAAGATCGGCACGACAGACAGCTGGAACACACGCATCGCGACTGTCGAAAGCAAGGGCATCCAGGCGATTGCCGATGGCGTGCTCAAAGTGTGGTTCACCCCCGCCTTCCACGCGGCGCGTCAGGCCGAGCTCGACGGTTACTGGAACATGATGACGAGGCAAGCGCTTGCAGGTTACATTGGGACTTGCGCGGCCGTTCGCGATGCCGATTTCACCGATGCTGCACGCCGCATCGCGGTGCCGACGCTCTGCGTCGCCGGCGACCAGGATGGCTCGACACCTCCCGATCTCGTCCGCTCGCTGGCCGCGCTGATCCCCGGCGCGCGCTTCGAAATCATCCGCGACGCTGGACACATTCCTTGCGTCGAACAGCCTGAAGCGCTCACCGCCCTGATCCGCAGTTTTATCTCGTCGCTTGCCCCTGGAGCAGAAACCCATGGATGAAGTCTCCGGCGATGCAGTCAGATATCGCACCGGCCTCGCGGTGCGGCGCTCGGTGCTTGGTGACCGCCATGTCGACCGCGCCGAGGTCGCCGCCACCGATTTCGACCAGCCTTTCCAGGAGTTGATCACCGAGGCCGCCTGGGGAACCGTGTGGGCGCGGCCGGGCTTGACCAGGCGTGAGCGTTCGATCGTCACGCTGGCGCTGCTGGCCGCACTCGGCCATGATGAGGAGGTTGCTATGCATGTGCGCGCCACCGTCAACACCGGTGCCTCGCGCGACGATATCTGCGAGGCGTTCCTGCATGTCGCCATCTATGCCGGCGTGCCGGCCGCCAACCGTGCCTTCAAAATTGCCAAGGACGTGTTTTCGGAAATGGACGGAAGCCAGAATGACCGCTGAGTCCGGCTCGAACCGGAGGCCCGAGACCGGCGCCTTCTTCCAGCGTGACCGGACCTGGCATCCGCCTGTTCTGACACCGAATTACAAGACCTCCGTGCTGCGCTCGCCGCAGAAGGCGCCGCTGCCGTTCGACAACACGCTGTCGGAGATTGCAGGTCCGGTCTTCGGTCACGCCATGCTCGGCAAACTCGACGCCGACCTGATCCACAATTTCGCCAGGCCCGGCGAGAGCGCGCTCGGCGAGCGCATCATCGTCCATGGCCGGGTGCTCGACGAACGCGGTGTTGGCGTACCCGGCGCGCTGCTCGAATTCTGGCAGGCCAATGCCGGCGGCCGCTACCGCCACAAGAAGGACGGCTATCTGGCGCCGCTCGACCCGAACTTTGGCGGCTGCGGGCGCGCCATAACAGGCGAGGATGGCGGCTACGCCTTTCGCACCGTCAAGCCCGGCCCCTATCCCTGGCCGAACGGGCCGAACGACTGGCGGCCCTCGCACATCCATTTCTCGGTCTTCGGCCACGGCTTTGCGCAGCGGCTGATCACGCAGATGTATTTCGAGGGTGATCCGCTGATCTGGCACTGCCCGATCGTGCGCGGCATCCCCGATAAGGCCGCCGTCGAAACGCTGATCGCCACGCTCGACATGCAGGCGACGATCCCCTTCGACGCGCGCGCCTACAAGTTCGACATCGTGCTGCGCGGGCGCCGCGCGTCGCTGTTCGAAAACAGGCTGGAGGGCAATTGATGGCCCAGTCGCTCGACCGGCTCAGGGAAAGCCCCTCGCAGACCGCCGGACCTTATGTCCATATCGGGCTGACGCCCAATTTCTGCGGCATCGGCGGCGTCTATGCGACCGACCTTGGTGCGACCATGGTCAACGACAAGACCAAGGGGGAGCGCATCGGCCTGCGCATCCGGGTGCTCGACGGTACCGGCACGCCGCTCAAGGATGCGCTGATCGAGATCTGGCAGGCAGATGCGGATGGGCTCTACAATTCGCCGGCTGAACTGCGCGGCGCGGCCGATCCGAACTTTTTCGGCTGGGGCCGTTGCCCGACCGACATGGACACCGGTCTGTGCACGTTCGAGACGATCAAGCCGGGCCGCGTGCCGTTCAGGGACGGAAGCCTGATGGCCCCGCACATCACCCTCTGGATTGTCGCGCGCGGCATCAATCTCGGCCTGCACACACGCCTGTATTTTTCCGATGAGGAAAAGGCCAATGCCGGGGATGCGATCCTGGCGCGCATCGAGCACCGCGTCCGCGTGCCGACGCTGATCGCCGAGCGCAACGGCGATATTTATGTTTTCGACATCCATCTCCAGGGGGAGAAGGAAACGGTCTTCTTCGACAGCTGATGGTCAGGAGGAGCAGGATATGACCGTATCGCCCTTCGACCATCCACTGCTCTCCGCTCTTCTCGGCGACGAGGAGGCGAACCGGCGTTTTTCCGTCGAGGCGGAAATCGAGGCGATGCTTGCCTTCGAGCGGGCGCTGGCGCAAGCGGAAGCTGAAAACGGGATTATCACCAAGGATGATGCCGCCGCGATCGTGGCCGCACTTGCCACATTCCGGCCCGACACCGCCTTGCTGCGGGCTGCCGTCGCCAAAGACGGCGTCATTGTGCCGGAACTGGTACGCCAGATCAGGGCGGCGGTCGGCGAACCGCATGGCGACAAAGTGCATCTCGGCGCAACCAGCCACGATGTCATCGATACCGGCCTGGTGTTTCGGCTGAAGTCCATCGTCGAGCATCTCGGCCTGCTCCTGACCGAGACCATTATACGGCTCGTCTCGCTCGAAGAGCGGTTTGGCGGCAGGGCGCTGAAGGGAATGACGCGCATGCAGCCAGCCATTCCGATCAAAGTGGCCGATCGCGTCAGGACGTGGCGGGCGCCACTGCAACGGCATCAGGAAAGATTGTCGGAACAGTCGAGGCGTCTGCTGGTGGTGCAGTTCGGCGGTGCCGCCGGCACGCTGGAAAAGCTAGGCGACAAAGGTCCGGCGGTGCGCGCAGCACTGGCCGCAAAGCTCGGCCTTGGCGACGCACCGCATTGGCAGAACCAGCGTGACGCACTCGCCGATTTCGCCGGCCTGATGTCGCTGCTATCAGGCAGCCTCGGCAAATTCGGCCAGGACATCGCGCTGATGGCGCAAGGTGGAACCGAGATCGAGCTTTCCGGCGGCGGCGGCTCTTCGGCCATGCCGCACAAGCAGAACCCGGTGAAGGCCGAAGCGCTGGTGGCGCTTGCCCGCTTCAACGCCACGCAGCTTGCGGGCATGCATCACGCGCTCGTGCATGAGCAGGAGCGCTCGGGCGCTGCCTGGACGCTGGAATGGCTATTGCTGCCGCAAATGGTCATCGCGACGGCCGCGTCGCTCCGCCTTGCCGCTGAGCTGACCGCACAGGTCGAAAGTCTCGGCCACTGATGCGCACGCAAATCGTCATCGTCGGGTCCGGACCGTCCGGCCTGCTGCTTGGGCAGCTTCTGGCCGGCATCGGCGTCGAGACGGTCATTCTGGAACGCGCGAGCCGCGAGCACGTGCTTGGCCGTGTGCGGGCAGGGGTGCTCGAACAGGGCACCGTCGAATTGCTGGAACAGGCTGGCGCGGCGGCAAGGCTGCATGCCGAAGGACTGCCGCATTCCGGCATCTCGCTCGCCTTCGACGGACGCCTGCACCGCATCGACCTCGAGGCACTAACCGGCGGCAGGCATGTCACCGTCTATGGCCAGACCGAGGTGACGCACGATTTGATGGACAAGCGCGATGCGGACGGACTGACCACGATCTACGAGGCGGCAAATGTCGCGTTGCACGATTTCGACGGCGCCGCACCTTTCGCGACCTATGACAAGGACGGGGTCACGCATCGCATCAATTGCGACTTCATTGCCGGCTGTGACGGCTATCACGGCGTCAGCCGCAAATCGGTGCCCGAGCGTGCGCTGAAAATCTTCGAGCGGCAGTATCCGTTCGGCTGGCTCGGCGTGCTGGCCGAAGTGCCGCCGGCCGATCACGAACTGGTCTACGCCAATCACGAGCGGGGTTTTGCCCTGTGCTCGATGCGCTCGACGCATCGCAGCCGCTATTATGTGCAGTGTCCGCAGGACGATCGCGTCGAAGCCTGGCCGGACGATCGCTTCTGGGACGAGTTGCGCCGCCGCTTGCCGGAGCAGACCGCGGCAAGCGTCGTTACCGGACCATCCTTTGAAAAGTCGATCGCGCCGCTGCGCTCTTTCGTCGCCGAGCCGATGCGTTTCGGCAGGCTGTTCCTGGTCGGGGACGCCGCCCACATCGTGCCGCCGACCGGCGCCAAGGGCCTCAACCTCGCCGCCAGCGACGTGCGCTATCTCTTCGCCGGTTTTCGCGACTTCTACATCGAGAAATCATCTGTTGGCATCGACGCCTATTCCGGCAAGGCGCTGGCACGGGTCTGGAAGGCGGTTCGCTTTTCCTGGTGGATGACGACGATGCTGCACCGTTTTCCCGACACCGGCGAGTTCGGCCAGCGCATCCAGGAGGCCGAGCTCGACTATCTCGTGCAGTCGCGTGCCGCATCGACCGCGCTCGCCGAGAACTATGTCGGCCTGCCCTATTGAGGGCTGCGGATCATCCGGCGCCTTGCTGCCTGGCAAAATCCAAAAGCATCGGGCGCTGCCCCTTGAGGATTTTCACCTCCGCCTCGGCCAAAGTGAACCAGCCCGCTCTGTCGACCTCCGGAAATTCCTTCAGGGATCCCGACCTTGGCGGCCATTCCATGGTGAACATGTTGCTTTTGATGGCAGCCACATCGATGTCGATGCGCGCCTCGACGGACCAGGCCGTGACAACCTTGCCACCGGGTTGTTTGTAGTCGCCAAGCCGCGCGAAGGTGCCGTCGACCTTGACGCCGAGCTCTTCCTCGGTCTCGCGTTGCGCTGCCGTCAACTCATCCTCGTCCTCGCCGACGAGACCCTTCGGTATCGACCAGGCGCCATCGTCCTTCTTCGCCCAGAACGGCCCGCCCGGGTGAACCAGCAACACCCTAAGATCGCCATCGCTGCGGCGATAGATCAGCAATCCCGCACTGCGTTTTGCCATTTTTGTACGTCCATTTGCGAAGCCGGCAGCCTGCCGATGGTCCTTGAATCGTTGATGCGAACCTTGCACTAGGGGATTGCGACGCTATGTCAGGCGCGTCTGCATTGCACCTCGGTCGCGAGTCCGGCAATCTGATACCATCGCTTATTTGGCGGCTCGAAGGCTAGGTGACGATGCAACTCGGTCTTATTGGCTACTATAGCGACTTCGTGGTGTATCCGCTGGTGATCGCCGTGCTGGCAGTGGCCGGGCTGCTCGAGGCTGGCGAAGAGAGTGCGCCAGGCTGGATCGGCACTGTCCTCGCCTGTCTCGGCCTCTGGACGCTGATCGAGTATGTGCTGCACAGGTTCGCTCTTCACCATATTCCTTACGTCAAGGACCTGCACGACCGTCACCATGTCGAGGAACGCAGTTCTGTGGGCACGCCAACCTGGCTCAGTCTCGGCGTGCATGCGCTGGTCGCGTTTGTGCCCGTTTGGGTGGTCTCAGATTTCGCCACGGCGAGCGCGGTGAGCTGCGGGTTGATGCTGGGATATCTGTGGTACATCAGCATCCACCACATGATCCATCACTGGCACCCGGCGCATCCGAGCTATCTCTACACGCTCAAGCGCCGTCATGCGGTGCATCACCACATCGACGAAACGGCCAATTTCGGTGTGACTTCGGCATTCTGGGATCGCGTTTTCGGCACGGCGCAGCTCTGAAGTCCTCAGTCCTCGCCGTTCAGCGCCTCTTTCCGCGACCGCCGGAAGTCTTGGCTCCGCGAGGCCCGCTCTGGACCGGCGTGTTGTTCTGGTTCTCGTCGGACAGTTTTCGCCAGCGGGCAAGGCGCTCCGGGTCGAGCGTCCCCGCCTTCAAGGCAGCCTGAACCGCGCAACCCGGCTCGTGCACATGCGTGCAGTCGCGGAACTTGCAGAGCGGTGCAAGCTCGGTGATTTCGGCAAACAGCGTGTCGATGCCGTAGCCGACATCGCTGACCTGCAGCGTCCGCATGCCCGGCGTGTCGATCACCCAGCCACCGCCGGCGATGGAATGCAGCGATCGCGACGTGGTGGTGTGGCGTCCCTTGGAATCGTGCTCGCGGATGCCCCCGGTCTGTTGCGGCGATTGCTGCGCCGATCCGGCCAGCGTGTTGACCAGCGTCGATTTGCCGACGCCGGAGGAGCCGATCAGCGCCACCGTCTGGCCGACACCGCACCAGGCAGCCAGGACGGTTGCCGCATCCGATGTGCGGGGGTTCAGCATTACCACCGGCAATCCACGCTGCAACGCCGCAGCTTGCTTCTGGTAGGTCTCGGCGTCTTCAGCGGTATCGGCCTTGGTCAGCAGGATCACCGGCGTCGTTCCGGCCTCGTTGGCCAGCGCCAGATAGCGCTCGAGCCGGGCGGGATTGAAGTCGGCATTGCACGAGGTGACGATGAACAGCGTGTCGACATTGGCCGCGGCAAGCTGCGGCACCCTGCCACCGCCCTGGGTGCGGCGTTCCAGCACCGTCTTGCGGGTCAGGCGGCGCTTCACAAGGTGTTCATGCCCATCGACCAGAACCCAGTCGCCGACGGCATAGTCACCGGTGTTCGCCTGCGCCGGCAGCGTCAGGTCGACCGGCCCTGCCTGGGACAGGCCGGTCAGGCGATCGCGGTGGACGGTGGCGATCCGCGTCGGGACAAGATTGGCTTCGCCGGGCTCGAGCTGGTCGCCGAAAAGTTCGGTCCAGCCCAGGCTGGCGAGCGATGGCGTGGAGTGATC
>NZ_RZQE01000410.1:0-5382 GCF_004022955.1 Mesorhizobium sp. M7A.F.Ca.US.002.01.1.1
GTTCCGACCGGAATGACGTGACAGTCCGAGTAGAGATCGGCATGGATGACGTCACTGAACTGCGCTTCCGAAGCGAGCAGGTTGGTGATGCCGGGAAAAAGTCCGCTGTCCAGCATCGGCCGCGAGGCGGCCCCCGACGCGGTGAGGTCCAGCAACAGCACGCGCAGCCCGGCGTCGGCGACTTCGCGCGCCACCAGGATCGCCGATGCAGCCGCCTCGTCGCCTTCCGGCGAGACGAATATGGCGCGCGCCGCACCGCTGGCGATCAGCTTTTCGGCAGCCCTTTCGATATCGATCTCGCCCAGGGTGGAACGCGCCGGTTCGGGCTCGACAACCGTTTGCTCTGTCGCCGCCGTAGCGGGCATTGCGACCACATCCGGCGCCTCGGCCATGGCCGGCATCGCAGCGGCAAAAGGCTCCGCATCGGCTTCATGCGCAGGTTCAGGCAGTTCCTGGTGAATGACGGCTTCCTGGAAGACGGCAGTCTCGGGGCGGAAAAATGGCTTGGCGGCCGGCGTCTGCGCCACATGGGGCATCGCCACCTCATCGATCCGTTCGAAACGGGAACCGCTCGCCGGCCGCATCGCGCGGCCTGAGAACAGCTCCCGCAGAAGCGTCACGATGGCCATGATCAGCAGCGATGCGGCGAAAGCCGCGCCGACGATGGGCCCCACCTTCGGAAAATAGGCCTCGGAGGGAACCGACGCCTTCGAGGCGATCCGGGCGTCGACCGGCAGATAGTTGCGGTCCTGGCGCGAAGCGGCTTCGCGGTAGTTGGTCAGGTAGAGTTCGAGCTGCTGTCGCTTGGCGGTCGCGTCGCGCTGCAGTGCGTCGAGGTCGACCTGTTGTTCGCCGGCCTGCGCCGAAGCGGCTTTCAATGTGTTGACGTCGGCGACGAGCTGGTTCTCGCGGGCCTTTGCCGTCTCGGCCTGCATCAACAGGCCTTTCATGATCTTCTGGGCCTCGCTGCGGATCTGCGCGTCGAGATCGGACAGTTGCGATTTCAGCGCGCGAATGCGCGGATGATTTCCAAGCAGCGTCGTCGACAGATCGGCGATGTTGGAGCGCAATTCGACCTGTCGCTCACGCAAGCGCTGGATCAGGTCCGATGACAGAACCTCCGGCACGGCGTCCAGCGAACCGCCATTCTGCAGCGCCCTGCGCACACCGTCGGCGGTCGCTTCGGCCGCAGCGCGGTTGGCGCGCACTTTCGACAGTTCGCTCGACAGTTCCGAAAGCTGCTGGGTGGCCAGCACCGAATTGTTGCCACCCATCAGAAGATCGGACTGGGCGCGATAGGCGGCGACCTTCGCCTCCGCATCCTTGACCTGCCGCTGCAGGTCGGCGATCTCGGGCGCCAGGAAGTCTGCCGCGGCGCTGTTCGATTCGAGCTTGGCCGCCCCTTGCCCCGCTATATAGGCGGCAGCGATGGCGTCCGGTATGGCGGCCGCGAGCTTGGGATCTTCCGATGAGAACTCGATGGCAATGATGCGGGTCTTCTCGACGCCGTAGACGTTGAGCTTCTCGTGCATTTTCTTGAGCACGCGCTCTTCCGTCGGAATTTCCATCGGGTCGCTTTTCAGCCCGACCAGGACCAGAGCGCGGCTCAGCGCCGACATGTCGAGCGCTTCATTGAACTCGGGCAGTTTTTCCAGCCCAAGCTTTTGCGAGACCTGCTTGAGGATTTCGTTGGAGGAAATGATCTGGACCTGGGTGGCGACGCCCTGCTCGTCGAGAATAGGCTTGTCGGTGTCGTTGTTATTGCTGGCCGGCCGCGTGTAGATGGATTCGCGCGGCGCGATCTCCACCTGCGTCTCGGCCTTGTAGTGCCGGGTTGCCAGCGAGGCGAAAGCAAAGGCCAGCCCGGTCGCCAACAGGACGACGAGGCCTATACGCAGCCAATTCCTCGCCAGGCTGGCGAAGAGCTGCCTGAGATCGACATCGACATCTGCGGCCGCGGACTGAACGGACATGCATCCCTACTCCGATACTGGGTCAGCACGCACCGTAAACAACTATGGTAACTCAGCCGTTAAGATCGCGGTAAGTTTTCGTTAGGGTTTACTGGCGGGCGACAAACAAAACCGCCAGAAATCGCAAAAACTCTTGCCGATGCGCCACGTGTCGGCCGCTCCCTTTACCGGCCATTAACCCTAACAGGATGATAACGGGCCTCGATCCCTGATGTTTGCTGCGACGCCGCAGCGGCCCAGTCGAAGGTACTTGTCCGGTCATGAAAAGCACTGCTTCCCTGTTTCGCGCGCTGCTTGCCGTATCGATGCTGGCTGGCTGTTCCAGCTACCGGCCGACGCCGGCCGCCTTCCATGAGGTGCTCGATCAGCCCTATCGTCTTGGCGCCGGCGATCGCGTCCGCGTCACCGTGTTCGAGCAGGACGGGCTGACCAACACCTACAGCGTCGATCAATCCGGCTATCTCTCCTTCCCGCTTGTCGGCGCCATACCGGCGCGCGGCCACACCGCGCAGCAGATGGAAAAGGAGATCGCCGACAAATTGCGGCAAGGCTATCTGCGCGATCCCGACGTTTCGGTCGAGATCGACCGCTACCGGCCGATCTTCGTCATGGGCGAAGTGGGTGCCGCCGGCCAATACTCTTACGTCCCCGGCCTGACGGTGCAGAAGGCAATCGCCATTGCCGGCGGCTTCACGCCGCGCGCCAACCAGGAAAGCGTCGACATCACCCGCGACATCAACGGCAAGGTGATGACCGGCCGCGTGGTCACCTCCGACCCGCTGCTGCCGGGCGATACGGTCTACGTCCGCGAACGCCTGTTCTGACAGATACCAAGTGGCGGACAGGCTCAGGATCGTCCATTGCTTTCGCTCACCCGTCGGAGGAATTTTCCGGCATGTGCGCGACCTGACCGAGGCGCAGGTCGCCGCCGGGCATTCCGTCGGCATCGTCTGCGATTCGACGACGGGCGGCGCGTTCGAGGAACATCTGTTCGAGCAGATGAAGAACATGCTGGCGCTCGGCATTCATCGCACGCCGATGCAGCGCCACGTCGGTCCCGGCGACCTTGCCTCGGCCTGGCGCACGTACAGGATCATCAAGGAATTGCGGCCGGACGTACTGCACGGGCACGGCGCCAAGGGTGGCGCCTATGCCCGTCTGTTCGGCTCGTTGTTGCGGGTATCAAGGTCTCGCGTAGCCCGCCTTTATTCGCCGCATGGCGGCTCCCTCCACTATGACGAGAACACGACCACCGGAAAGCTGTTCTTCGCGCTCGAGCGCTTCATGGCTCGCTTCACCGACTATCTGCTGTTTGTCTCGGACTATGAGCGGCGGACCTATCGCCACAAGGTCGGCGAGCCGCCCATTCCCAACACCCTCGTCTATAACGGCCTGCGCGCCACTGAATTCGAGCCGGTGATCACCGCGCCGGACGCAGCCGACCTGCTTTATATCGGCATGATGCGCGACCTGAAGGGGCCGGACATCTTCATCGACGCATTGGCGCTCGCCGGCCCACGGTTCGGCCGCGCGCTGACCGCGGTGATGGTCGGCGACGGCGACGACCTACCGCGTTACCACGGGCAAGTGAAACGCCTCGGGCTCGAGCGCCATGTCCGCTTCCTACCGCCGATGCCGGCCAGGGAGGCCTTTGCCCTTGCCGCGCTTATCATCGTTCCTTCGCGCGCCGAAGCCATGCCCTATATCGTCCTGGAAACGCTTGCCGCGGGAAAGCCGATGATCGCAACAGCGGTCGGCGGCATTCCGGAGATATTCGACACCGGTTCCCCTGCCCTGATCCGACCTGACCCGATCGAGCTCGCCGAAAGGATGAGCCAGGCGCTGGCCGACCCGGCCGCCTATCGCGACCTGATGCCGGATGAGGCCGACCTCAAGGCACGCTTCGGCGCCGATGTGATGGCCGCCGACATCGAGAACGCCTATTTCGCCGCGCTCGACAGGTAGGCGCAGGACCAAGCCGTTCCAAAGCCGTATGTTGTTTCAAGGGTTTCTTAGCTCTCTTTTGCTATGACCGAGGGGAAGCTTGCGGAAAGCCCTCATGAACGAGATCGACCCCGCGCGCCGCTTTTCAGCAGAGGCGGTGCGTAAATTCGACGGCCCGGCCGATGGCGACACGCCAAGCGGCATGAACGATGTCGCGCGCCAGGTCGCCTCGCAGTACCGGCGCGATACGATGTCGCCGATCATGGTCAGCGGCGTCCTGCGCATGGTCGAATTCGGCTTGCTGTTCCTGTCCGGGCTCGCCGTCTATTTCCATTATGTCGGGTTCTTCAATTATCTCGCCTGGCAGTATCCGGTAACGATCGCCGCCGCGTCGTTCCTTGCCGTGGTGCTGCTCGACGTCACCGACTGCTACCAGATCGTCGCCCTGATGCGGCCGATCGCCAATTTCGGCCGCGTGCTGCTGGTCTGGGCCGGCACTTTCGCCCTCATGGCGCTGACGGCGTTCGTCATGAAGATGTCGGAAAACTATTCGCGTCTTTTGTTGGGCAGCTGGTTCGTCATCGGCTTCGTTCTCATCTTCGGCCTCAGGCTGGTAATGTCGAAGCTGATCCGGGCCTGGGCGCGCGATGGCCGCATGGAGCGGCGCGCCGTCATCGTCGGCGGCGGCAAGGCGGCGGAAATCCTGATCCGCTCGGTCGAAAAGCAGCCCTACAACGATATCCGCATCTGCGGCATCTTCGACGATCGCGGCGATAAGCGCTCGCCGCCCATCGTCGCCGGCTACCCCAAGCTCGGCACCATTTCGGAACTGATTGAATTCGCCCGCATCGCCCGCATCGACATGCTGATCGTGTCGCTGCCGCTGACCGCCGAATCCCGCGTTCTGCAGTTGCTGAAGAAGCTGTGGGTGCTGCCGGTCGACATCCGGCTTTCGGCGCATTCCAACGCACTGCAGTTTCGCCCGCGTGCCTATTCCTACATCGGCGCGGTGCCGATGCTCGACATCTTCGACAAGCCGATCAACGACTGGGATTCGGTGGCCAAACGCGCCTTCGACATCGTCTTCAGCCTGATCGGCATCGTCGTGTTCTCGCCGGTGATGCTGGCGACCGCCATCGCCATCAAGCTCGACAGCAAGGGTCCGGTGCTGTTCCATCAGAAGCGGCACGGTTTCAACAACGAGATCATCGAGGTCTATAAGTTCCGTTCGATGTATACCGACAAGGCCGACCCGACCGCCAAGCAGACGGTGACCAAGAACGATCCTCGCGTCACCCGCGTCGGCCGCTTCATCCGCAAGACCTCGATCGACGAGCTGCCGCAGTTCTTCAATTCGCTTCTGGGTTCGCTATCGCTGGTCGGCCCGCGTCCGCACGCCATCGCCGCGCAGTCGCATAACCTGCTCTACAACGAGGTCGTCGACGGCTATTTCGCCCGCCACAAG
>NZ_RZQE01000411.1:0-5351 GCF_004022955.1 Mesorhizobium sp. M7A.F.Ca.US.002.01.1.1
CGTCAGATTCTCCTGGATCGCCGCCTCGATGTCGGAATCGAGTGCCGAGGTCGCCTCATCGAGAATCAGGATCGGCGCATCCTTGAGGAAGACGCGGGCGATCGCCACGCGCTGGCGCTGGCCTCCCGACAGTTTGACGCCGCGCTCGCCGACAAACGCCTCGTAGCCGGCGCGGTCCCTGTTGTCGCGCAAGGTCAGGATGAACTCGTGCGCCTCGGCCTTTTTCGCCGCCGCGATCACCTCCGCATCGGTCGCGTCAGGCATGCCGAGCTTGATGTTGTCGCGCAGCGAACGGTGGAACAGCGCCGTGTCCTGGCTGACGACGCCGATATTGGCGCGCAGCGAATTCTGCGTAACTTTGGCGACATCCTGGCCATCGATGGTGATCGACCCGCTCTCGAGATCGTAGAGGCGCAGGATCAGATTGGCGAGGGTCGTCTTGCCGGCGCCGGACGGTCCGACCAGCCCTACCTTCTCGCCTGGCCTGACGACAAGGTCGATGCCGTTCAGCACGCCGAAACCTTTGCCGTAGTGGAACTCGACGTTCTTCACCGCGATACGGCCGCCTGCCACGACGAGTTCCTTGGCGTCGGGCGCATCGGTGAGGCCGAGCGGCTGCGAAATCAGCGCCTTGGAGTTCTCCAGCACGCCGAGGTTTCGCAAGATGCTGTTGAGCTGCATCATCAGCCGGCCGAGCAGCATGTTGAGCCGCAGCACCAGCGACAGGGTGAAGGCGACCGCGCCGACGGTGATCGAGCCCTCGACCCAGAGATAGACGGCAAAGCAGCCGATCGCCGTGATCATGATGCCTGACAGCGTGGTCAGCGCCATGCGCACGCCGGTCAGCCGGCGGGTGAACGGGCGCAATGCGTCGAGATAGATGTCGAAACCGTTCCTGATGTAGCGGTCGTCGCCATCGGCCGAGAACAGTTTCAGCGTCTGCACGTTGGAATAGGAATCGACGATGCGGCCGGTGATCATCGAGCCGGCCTCGGCTGTTTCCTCGGCATGCTTGCGGATTGCCGGCAAATAGAGCTTGGCCAGCCAGCCGAAGGCGGAAATCCAGATCACCACCAGAACCGCCAGCCTGAGATCGAGGCCTGCGACCAGCGCCAGCGTCGTCACCGTGTAGACGATCATAAACCAGACGACCTCGATGAAGCTTTCCATCAAGTCGCCGGTCGCCTGGCCCGCCTGCCAGACCTTCGTCGCGATGCGGCCGGCGAAATCGTTCTGGAAAAAGGCGTAGGACTGGCGCGAGACATGCCGGTGCGCCTGCCAGCGCACCAGATTGTAGAAGCCCGGCGTGATCGTCTGTTCGTCGACCAGCGCCGACAAGCCGACGACGACGGTGCGGATGACCAGCACCACCACGGCCATGAAAACCAGTTCAGGGCCGGCGGCGGCCCACAGTGCGTGCCAGCTGCGCTCGGCGGGAAGCTGGTCGAGAATATCGACCAGCCGCCCGACGAAGTAGAACAGGCCGGCCTCGACCAGCGGCGCGATGCCGCCGATGACCAGCATGGCGAAGAAGGCGAACTTCGCCTGGCCGACATAGTGCCAGAGAAAGCCGCCGACACTGATCGGTGGCCGAAGATTCGCCGGCTCCCTGAACGGATAGACCCAGTTCTCGAACCAGCGATAGACGGCTGTCATCATGCGGCGGCCATCATTCTGCGGCTTGCCTCTTTGCAAGTGCGTCGTTGGCGGCGTCGGCGGGACCGTCCTCAAGCAGGAACCCGCCCGACTGGCGCTGCCAGAGCTGCGCGTAGAGCCCGCCCTTGGCGACGAGTTCTTCGTGCGAACCTTCCTCGATGACACGGCCCTTGTCCATCACCACCAGCCTGTCCATCGCCGCGATGGTCGACAGCCGGTGCGCGATGGCGATGACGGTCTTGCCTTGCATGAGCTTGTAGAGATTCTCCTGGATCGCCGCCTCGGCTTCGGAATCAAGCGCCGAGGTCGCTTCGTCAAGGATAAGTATAGGTGCGTCCTTCAACATAACGCGAGCAATGGCGACGCGTTGCCGCTGGCCACCGGACAATTTGACGCCGCGGTCACCGACATGGGCATCGAAGCCCTTGCGGCCGCTGGCATCCGAAAGCCCTGATATGAAGTCCAGCGCCTCGGCGCGCCGCGCCGCCTCGACAAGCATCTCGTCGGTTGCATCGGGCCGGCCATAAAGGATGTTCTCGCGCACCGAACGATGCAGCAGCGAGGTGTCCTGCGTGACCATGCCGATCTGCGCACGAAGCGAATCCTGCTTCACAGCGGCGATTTCCTGGCCATCGACCAATATCTGCCCGGCTTCGAGGTCGTAGAAGCGCAGCAACAGGTTGACCAGCGTCGACTTGCCGGCGCCGGAACGGCCGACGATGCCGACCTTCTCGCCCGGCTTCACCGCCAGCGACAGGCCCTCGATCACACCCTTCTGCTTGCCGTAGTGGAAGCGAATGTCCTCGAAGCGGATCTCACCCCTGGAGACGCTGATCTCCTTCGCGTCCGGCCGGTCCTCGACAAGGCGCGGCAGCGAGATCGAGGCGATACCGTCCTGCACCGTGCCGATGTTCTCGAACAGGCCCGACATTTCCCACATGATCCATTGCGACATGCCCCACAACCTGAGCACAAGGCCGATGACCACGGCGACCGCGCCGATCGTCACTGCTTGCCCCAGCCACAGCCACAGCGCCATCGCGGTCACCGAGAACAAGAGCAGCGCGTTCAGTATGTAGAGCGAGCCGAAAAGCACTGTCACCAGGCGCATCGACCGGTAGACCGTTTCGAGAAAGCCGGACATACCGTCTTTGGCGAATGACGCTTCGCGGCGTGCATGGCTGAACAGCTTGACCGTCTGGATGTTGGAGTAGCTGTCGACGACCCGGCCCGTCATGATCGAGCGCGCATTGGCCTGTTCCTCGCCGACCTTGCCCAGCCGGGGAATGAAAAACCGCAGCAAAAGGATATAGCCGACCAGCCAGACGCCGAGCGGCGCGGCCAGCCGCCAGTCGGCCGAGCCGACGATGAGCAGCATGCCGAGGAAGTAGACGATAACGTAATTCAGGACGTCGATCACCTTGATGACGCATTCGCGCACGGCGAGAGCCGTCTGCATCAGCTTGGTCGCGATGCGGCCGGCGAACTCGTCCTGGTAGAAACTCATCGACTGCTTGAGCAGATAGCGGTGCACCTGCCAGCGGATGCGCATGGGATAGTTGCCCATCAGCGTTTGCTGGTTGAGGAGCGAATGCAGCCATACGGTGCCCGGCAGTGCGAACAGCACGATGAAGGCCATGCCGGCAAGCTTCCAGGCTTCCGTCTGCAGGAAGGTTTCGCGATTCTGCCCCGACAGCCAGTCGACGATGCGGCCGAGGAAGCCGAACATCCACACTTCCGCGATCGCGATGGCCGTCACCAGCACTGCATCGAAAAGGATATAGGGCCAGGCGCCGCGCGTATAATGCACGCAGAAGGCAACCAGCGTCTTGGGCGGCTCGACCGGTTCCGCCGCGGGGAACGGATCGAGCCTTTTTTCAAACCAGCTAAACAACAACATAGGTCATGCCTGTGAAATGTGTTTGCCGCTTACGCGGCACGTGAGCGTACGAAGTCCCCGGAACCCATGGCGTCGAGTGCCGACGGTCCGGAATCACCCGGACCGTCGGCAATGCTTCGCGCAATATAGGGGCTCGCGGGCTTTTCGCCGACAGCTGCGCCAGACGATCCTGACGACACGGTGCCGCCAGCCCGGTTTTTCGCGCCAGGCCGGATCAGCCGGATGATCCGGCGCACCAGCGACGGCCGCCCGGGATCGGGAACCGCGCGCGAAAAATCGACATCCGGCAGCATGCCGCGATGCGGCCGGCGGCGAACCTCGGCGTGAACCGCCGACGAATAGGTGTCGCCGATCAGCAGCGCCCAGGTCGGCAGTCGGTGGATATGCAGGCTCCTCGAGCCCGGTATTCTGTAGGGATCGAACATCGGTCCGTCCTCCGTGTGAAAATCGAGATAAAAAGGCGAAGCAATATCGTCCGCCGGCATTCGCCCGGAGGCACGCATTGCATCGGTCCGGACATGACGAGTGTCGGTCCGGACAGCTTCAGTTGGGGCGTTCAGCCCTTTTGACTTTTTGAAAAACATCGCAGGATTCCTTCGAGTGCCGAAAAATCGTTTCGGCGGGAATCGGTGCGATCAAGTCTTAGAGAGTCAGGAGAATCGTCGTACCGAAACCGCCGGCAGGCAGGTAAGCCCACGAGAGGGGCGCTGGATGTGCATGGTCATCATGAATTACCCCTCCATCGGTTCGGGTTGACAATGCTGGTTGTATACCCGACTTCGCAGAAAATGGCCACCCGCAGGTCCAGCAATTTCCAAAACCGCCAAGCCGCTGTGGCCGATCCGCCACTTATTAGAAGGACGCGGAAATGAACCGTCGTCTCCGCATCGCGCTCTACCAGCCTGACATTGCCGGCAACACCGGAACAATCCTGCGCTTCGCCGCGTGCCTCGGACTTGGCGTCGACATCATCGAACCGGCCGGATTTCCGCTCTCCGACAAGGCGCTCAAGCGAGCCGGCATGGACTACCTCGAAATGGCTGCCCTGACCCGGCATGTCGACTGGCACGCCTTCGAGGAATGGCGCAAGGCTGGTTCGCACCGGCTGGTGCTGCTGTCGACCAAAGCCACGACGGCCTACACCAGCTTCAGCTTCGCGGACGGTGACGTCCTCCTGTTCGGCCGCGAATCCGCAGGCGTGCCGGATCCTGTCCATCAGGCGGCGGATGCGCGCCTGACCATCCCCATGCAGGGTACGGCGCGCAGCATCAACGTGGCGCTCTCCGTCGCCATGGTGGTGGGCGAAGCCATCCGGCAACTCGGATAACGGCACTCCGTCTCCCGACATCTTGACCCAGGCGCACATCGCCTTCTCCTTCGTTTGCACATCCAGGGTTTCTTCGCTACAAGCTCAACTTAACTTGAGGTCAAGCAGAAAAATCGGGACGGAAAATCAGACATGGCGCCTGTAACGGAATTAACGGTTGGCCAGGTGGCCATGCGCAGCGGGGTGGCGGTGTCGGCGCTGCATTTCTACGAGGCCCGCGGCTTGATCCGCAGCCACCGCACGTCGGGCAACCAGCGCCGCTACGGCCGCGACGTGCTGCGGCGCGTGGCGATCATCAAGGTTGCACAGGAGGTCGGCATCTCGCTGGCCGAAATCGGTGCCGCACTTGAATCACTGCCCGAAAGCCGCACGCCGACGCGCGACGACTGGAACCTTTTGTCGACCGCCTGGCGCGACGGGCTCGATCACAAGATCGCCCAGTTGAAGAAACTGCGCGAAGGGCTGACC
>NZ_RZQE01000412.1:0-5349 GCF_004022955.1 Mesorhizobium sp. M7A.F.Ca.US.002.01.1.1
GGGCGCTGGAGGCGGCGGCGACCGGATCGCCGAATTGCGCGTAGAGATCGCCGACTTTGCGCCCGAGCGAGGCTTCGATGGCCGCTATGGCTTCGGCCTTCGGAAAGGTGTGCATCTTGTCCTGCAACATGGCGAGATCGAGCGCCATGTCGTTGCCGACGACGTCGGGCCGTGTCGCCAGGAACTGGCCGAGCTTTACATAGGAGGGACCGAGCCGGACGACCGCCTTGGCCAGCCGGTCGCTGCGCTCATAGGCCAGCGCGCGGCGGCGCGTGAACAGCCGTGCCATCCGCCAGCCGAACTTCGGCAGGCCGGACAGTTCCTCACCCGGCAGAGCGGCGACGACACCCTCGCGGACCAGCACCCAGCCGGCCCTTACGAGCCGGAATCCTGCACTGACATTGCTCATGGCCGCGCCAACCCTGCCGGCTCTTTGAGCCGGCATAGCACACGTCGATTGTGAGAAATGCGGTCCGGCCTCAAAGCTTCCAGCCCGAATGAAGTGCTGCAATACCGCCGGAATAGTTGCGGAAGGAAACGCGGTCGAAGCCGGCGCGGGAAATCATCGTCGCGAAATTCTGCTGGTTGGGAAACCTGGCGATCGATTCGACCAGATAGGAATAGGGCTCGCCGTCGCCGGTGACCATCTTGCCGATCTTTGGAATGGCGTTGAACGACCAGGCTTCATAGGCCTTGTCGAGCAGCGGCATCTCGACCTCGGAAAATTCCAGGCACAGGAAGCGCCCACCGGGCTTCAGCACGCGAAACGCTTCGCCCAAGGCCACCTCGATGCGCGGTACGTTGCGGATGCCGAAAGCGATGGTATAGGCATCGAATGTGGCATCAGGGAAGGGCAGTTCCTCGGCATTGGCCTCGACGAAATCGGTGTTGCCGGACAGGCCCTTCTTTTCGGCCCGGTCGCGGCCGACAGCCAGCATCGAGCCATTGATGTCGAGCACAGTGGCATGGGCATTGCCGTGGCTGGCATCGACGATGCGAAAGGCAATGTCGCCGGTGCCTCCGGCAACGTCGAGCACCTTCCAGCCCGCCCGTTTAGGCGGATTGAGCCAGGTGACCATGGCGTCCTTCCACAGCCGGTGCAGGCCGGCCGACATCAGATCGTTCATCAGGTCGTAGCGGTTGGCGACCTTGTGGAAAACATCGTTGACCAGGGACTGCTTGTCGCCAGCCCCTACACGCTTGAAACCATAGGAGGTTTCCATGCCGCCCGCGGCCGTGGTTCTCTCAACTGACATTTTTTTGATCCGTCATAAAACCGGCGGGACCATAGCCGATCGATGGTGCGGGCGCTATTGTTTAAGGCGCGGTGTTCAGCCGCGCTTCCAGGTGGCGGGTTTTCGAGACCTGGACGGACCGACGGGATGATTGAATGCCTTTGAAAGCGGAACTGCACTGCCACATCGAAGGGGCAGCGGCGCCCGAACTCGTCATCCGCCAGGCGCAGAAATACGGCAAGGACACCTCGCCCTATATCCAGAACGGTTCCTTCGTCTGGCACGATTTCACCTCCTTCCTGGCGGCTTATGATTTTTCCGCCGATCTGTTCCGGACCGAGGAGGACTATGCGCGGCTGGCCGACCACTATCTGACCAGCCTTGCCCGCGATGGCGCCATCTATTCCGAGGTGTTCACCTCGCCGGACCACGCTAAAAAAGCCGGCCTGTCGCCCAAGGCCTATACCGACGCGCTCGGCGAAGGCATGGCCCGCGCCAAGGCCAAGACCGGCATCGAGGGCCGCATGATCGTCACCGGCGTGCGCCATGTCGGCGTCGAGTCGATCGAGCAGGCGGCGCGCTTCGCGGCGCGCTGCGGGCATCCGCTGGTCACCGGTTTCGGCGTTGCCGGCGATGAGCGGATCGGTGATATGGAGGACTATGTCAGGGCTTTCGAGATCGCTCGCGAAGCCGGGCTCGGCATCACCATCCATGCCGGCGAACTGACGGGCTGGGAGACCGTCCAGGCGGCGCTGGATCACATCCGTCCGTCCCGCATCGGCCATGGCGTGCGCGCCATCGAGAACCTGGACCTCGTCCGGCGCATCGCCGACGAGGGCATCGTGCTGGAATGCTGCCCCGGTTCCAACATCGCGCTCAAGGTGTTCGACAGTTTCGCCGATCATCCGTTTCCGGCCCTGCAGGCGGCAGGCTGCAAGATGACGCTCAATTCCGACGATCCGCCCTATTTCTGGACCTCGCTCAAGCGTGAATACGATATCGCTGCCGAGCATTTCTCGATGAACGACAAGGCGCTGACCGCCGTCACCAGAACGGCCATCGAGGCCGCTTTCGTCGATAGAAAGACAAAGACGGCACTTCTTGCCCGGTTGAACAGCGCGGCACGCTGATTTCCGCCGACAAAGCTGTGGTCGGTGCGGGCCAAGCGGTTCCTTGGCCGGCGCATTGCCGCTAGGGTTCGCCCAGGCAGCTTGAAGCGCGGCGCGTCCGAAAGGGCGATGCGCGCATTTTCGGGCGCAGGCATCAGGAGAACACCATGCAGGGCGTCACCGTCGTCGACCACCCGCTTGTCCAGCACAAGCTGACCATCATGCGCAAGAAGGAAACCTCGACGGCGGGCTTCCGCCGGCTGCTGCGCGAAATCTCGCTGCTGCTCGGCTACGAGGTCACCCGCAATCTCGAACTGACGACGACGACCATCGAAACGCCGATGGAAACCATGGAAGCGCCGACGCTCGAGGGCAAGAAACTGGTCTTCGCCTCGGTGCTGCGCGCCGGCAACGGCTTGCTGGAAGGCCTGCTCGACCTGGTGCCGGCGGCGCGCGTCGCCCATGTCGGTCTCTACCGCGATCACGAAACGCTGGAGGCGGTCGAATATTTCTTCAAGGCGCCGAGCGACCTCGCCGACCGGCTGGTGATCGTCGTCGATCCGATGCTGGCCACCGCCAATTCGGCGATCGCGGCGATCGACAAGCTGAAAGAGCGCGGCGCCACCAACATCCGTTTCCTTTGCCTGCTGGCGGCGCCCGAAGGCATCGAGCGCTTCATCAAGGCGCATCCGGACGTTCCCGTCTTCACCGCTTCGATCGACCGCCAGCTCAACGAGAAGGGCTACATCATGCCCGGCCTCGGCGACGCCGGCGACCGCATGTACGGGACCAAGTAATACCAGACCAAGTCGCCTGGTACGATTTACCAAATATTTACGCAAAGGCGCGGTTTTGGCGCGCGTTAAAGCGGCAAACACCATCCGGGCTTAACGATCGGCTGTCACTACAGCGCCGCGCGTCCGTTTCGGACGCGCAAAGGACGCTGTAGCACTTTGATTTTGTGCATGAGCCTTTCCGAAAATCGTTCCCGATTTTCGGGGTCATGCGGCGAGGCCGATCCATGCTGCGCAAACTTCTGATCCTCGCCGTTTTCGCCGGTACATCGGCATCGATACCGATTGTGTATCAGTCGAATCCGCAACTCGTCGAAAACCTGCTGAGGTCGGCGGTGCCGGGCAAACAAGCGGTCGAAGCCCAGCCGAACGTCAATCTGGCATCGGTGCCCAACAAGCCCGCGGCACCGCTGCCGATGGGCCGCAAGGTCCTCGTCGCGGCAGACGAACGCGGGCATTTCTCGTCACCCTTCAAGCTCAACGGACGTCAGGTCGACGGCATGATCGACACCGGCGCCACATTGGTCGCCATCAACATTTCGACGGCACGCAGGATCGGCCTGTCGCTGAACGCTTCCGACTTCAACCGCGAGGTCAACACCGCCAACGGCACCATCAAGGCGGCCGTGGCCATGATCGACCGCCTGCAGATCGGCAGCATCACCGTCAATGACGTCCAGACCATCGTGCTCGACGACAGGGCGCTGCGCACCAATCTGATCGGCATGAGCTTCCTCAACCGGCTCGACAAATACCAGGTCGAGAACGGCACGCTGCTGCTCGTCCAGTAAGGCTATTCGTTTTCCCAAATTCCCAAGGGAAAGCGCTATGCGCTTTTTCCCGGGGAGAACCGTTTCACACTTTTCCTGGAATTGCTCTAGCCGCGCGGCAGAATCCGCCGGATGACCGACTTGTCGGCGGGCGGCTTCGAGGCGCCGACCATATAGGCCGAAAGCACGGTTGCCGCGGCGGCCTCGGCATCGGCCGATGAGCGGGCATGGATCAGCGCCAGCGGCTCGCCGATCCCAACCTCCGCACCGACCGGCAATAGTCTGGTGATGCCGACCGCAGGGTCGATCTGGTCGTCCGGCCGCGTGCGTCCACCTCCCAGGCCGACCACGGCGAGCCCGATATCGCGGGTGGCGATGCCGGTGACGAAGCCATTTGCGGTCGCCTTGACGGCAAGTTCGGTCGCCGCCGCAGGCAGATATTTTTCCGGTTTCTCGATGAAATCGGCGGGGCCGCCAAGCGCGGCCACCATGCGTGCGAAAGTGGCGGCGGCGCGGCCGCTGGCGAGCGTCTCGGTGGCGCGCCGCATGCCATCCTGGTTGGACGACACCAGCCCGGCCGACTGCAGCATTTCGGCGGCCAGCGCCAGCGTCACATCTTCGAGCCGACGGTCACGATACCGGCCGGTGAGGAAATCGACGGCGTTGCGCACCTCGACTGCGTTGCCGGCGGCCGACGCCAGCGGCTCGTTCATGCCGGTGATCAACGCCGAGGCCTTCAGTCCGGCGCCGTTGGCGATCTCAACCAGGCTGTTGGCGAGTGCGGTGGCGTCGCGCGATTTTTCCATGAAGGCGCCGTTGCCGACCTTGACGTCGAGCACCAGCGATTGCAGCCCGGCCGCCAGCTTCTTCGACAGGATCGAAGCGGTGATCAGCGGCACCGATTCGACCGTGCCGGAGACATCGCGGATCGCATAGAGTCGTCGATCGGCGGGCGCGAGGTCGGCGGTCTGGCCGATGATGGCACAGCCTGTTTCGAGCACCGCCTTGCGAAACAGCGCGACATCGGGCTGGCTGATGTAGCCCGGGATGGCATCCATCTTGTCCAGCGTACCGCCGGTGTGGCCAAGGCCACGGCCCGAGATCATCGGCACATAGGCGCCGCAGGCGGCGACGATCGGCGCCAGCATCAGCGAGACATTGTCACCGACGCCGCCGGTCGAATGCTTGTCGGTGACCGGGCCTGGCAGGTCCGACCAGTCGAGCACATCGCCGGAATCGCGCATCGCCAGCGTCAGCGCCACGGCCTCGTCGCGGTTCATGCCGTTGAAGAACACCGCCATGGCGAAGGCGCCGGCCTGGCCGTCGGTAACGGCGCCTGACGTCACGCCCGCGACGAAGCCGGCGATCTCCTCCTCCGACAGCCTGAGGCCATCGCGCTTGCGGCGGATGATTTCCTGGGGAAGCATCAGATCTCCAGCAG
>NZ_RZQE01000413.1:0-5331 GCF_004022955.1 Mesorhizobium sp. M7A.F.Ca.US.002.01.1.1
ATCTCTATAGCAACGTCAAGGAGAAGCGCGAGGTGTTGCAGATGTGGTCAAATCACATCGAATGGCTGATCAAGCAGGCTGCGGATGACGCTCTGGCGGCGTAGCTGCTGGCATGGGCGGAAGATGCGGCGCAACAATCGTCAGAGCCTCATCGAATTGGAGATCATGCTTGACCAGCAAATGCGCGGCCAATGCTTCGATGGCTGACCAGTGATCGAGTACTAGCCGGGCCGTGCGATCTTCGATCCGCCTCCAACGGGGGCGGCGCGGCATCAGGAACCGCAACTCACCATAGATTCGCTTGGCATCCGCGTAGTCGCTGCTCCCCTCATTCCCATCGGACGCATTCATCGCCATATCGCGCGGGTCCAGATAGCCTTCGAATGCGGATTCTGCAAAAGGACCTGCCAGACACGCAACTATCTCTTGGATCGCTTCATCGCGTTGGAAATGTCGATCCATATCGTTCTCGAAAATCGGCTTTAGCTCCGAGGTGAATCCTTGCGCTGAATAGAAAACCGTGCCTTCGACAAAACCACCGCACTCTCCGTCACCGGCGTCGGGGTAAATACTAACACTTGAGAAAGCAGGGAGTTCACGGTCGTCGTCGAACATCTGACGGTGCAAAACGATGGCGGCCACCGCGTGCCCGGCTTCGTGATGCGCCACAGACGGGAGAAGATATTGGGAGGCTACATTCATGCGGTGCGGCTCTCAGATCTAGTTTCCATCCAAGCCCTGATATCGGATTCAAGCCATGCGACTCGGCCGGGGGAGATGCGACGCCGCTTAGGGAACAGGCCTGCCTTCAGAGTCGCGCGGTCGCGCTCGAACTGCGTTCCACTGAAGTGCTTCAGGGTCTTTGCCGACTGGCCGGCGGCCCAGGCAAGTGCCCGCTCGCCTTCCACATCTTCAAGCCAAAGATAGAGATCGTCGTCGGGAGCATCCAGCGTTGGACGGACATCAAATGCGTTCATGTCCGGACAGCCTTCAGAAAGAAGGGATAGAGGCTTCCGTTTGATCGGGAACGCTTAGTGTTGGTAGCGGCGCCCACATGTTCGAAAAGCGTGATCATTGATGAGTTCTTCCAGTCGGTGCGGCATCGCAGTGCTTTTGCGCATAGGACCGCAATTGTCGTGCCAACTGGGAAAATCGTTTCGGAACAACGTGATCGCTCTGGCAGCGTTGTGTCAGATGTCCGACATCGTCGAGAATCCGACAACGAGTGCTCCTCCTAATCACCGGATCAACCTCCGGCGCCAGTCGGTGACACCGCATTCCTCTGTCTTTCCAGGAGACGGCGTGGACATCAATGCCGTTCCTCACCGAACCCGCCTCCTAGCCCTTCGCCCATACGTCACGGCCGCCCCCCGGTTTGGCTTCAACCTGAAGGATTACGGCGTCCTCTTCGCAGAGAAGATCGGGTTGTTCGTGGCGCGCGCAGCGGAGCCCAAGGAGCTTTTCTGGGTTGCGGATACTGGCATGTCGATATTACGACCGTGTGTCCTTCGACAAGCTTGGTGGCTTCTTCAACCAGAATCTCGCCGCGGAGATCGAATCGTTATCTGCGCCGCAAAGTGCGGCCGGTGAGCGGCGTGGCCCTGCGTTCCAGTTGGCCACGGTCCTCGCTGGGACGAGCAAGTAAATGGCTTGCGCAGCAACGGTGCGATCACACCTGGAGCACGGCGTCATCAGGAAAGCGCCATCCTTGTGCGCCCACGACACCCTGGTCGCCATCGGCCGCATCGCGGGGGGGCACTGTGGGCGATAACCATTCATTGATCTGGGCGATTGAGGGTTCTGCCGGGGCGCTATTGCTGCTCGGTAGGGCTGCGGGCTGGCGAGTCTACCAAGGCGAGCAACGACAGGCGAGACGGCAGACATTACGTGACGGAACTTGATATTGCAGTGCAGCAAGCGTAGAGCACCGCGCGCTTATCGGAGTGTCGTCCATGGCCCTTACCAATGCTGGTAACGAGGCAGAACCTGTCGAACAATCGAGCCATTCTGAGGTCGAGCAGCACAGCACCAAGGCGCTGATGTTGGGCGCACTAGGTGTCGTTTATGGCGATATAGGCACCAGCCCGATCTATGCATTTCGCGAGGCGTTGCATGCATCAGCGGGTGGCAACGTCGCCAGCCGTGGCGACATCCTCGGCGTACTCTCGCTGATCATCTGGTCCCTGACGATCACCGTGACGATCAAATACATCATGTTCGTGCTCCGCGCCGACAATCGAGGCGAGGGCGGAGTGCTGTCGCTTATGGCGCTGGCGCGCAACAGTTTCCCGACCTGCTCTGCGGTGATCCTCGGCATCGGCATCGGCATCGGCATCGTCGGCGCGGCGCTTTTTTTTGGCGACGCCGTCATTACGCCGGCAATCTCGGTACTGTCGGCGGTCGAAGGTATGAATGTCGTCACGCCGACGTTCCAGCCCTATGTGGTGCCGCTGACACTGGCCATCCTGGCGATCGTGTTTGCGGTACAGCGGTTTGGCACCGGCGGCGTAGGATTGGTGTTCGGACCCGTTACCGCGCTGTGGTTCCTGGCCATCGGCCTTTCCGGGCTCAACCACATCATGGACGACCCGGAAATCCTGCTGGCAATCAGCCCGCATTACATCGTGTCGTTCCTGGTCAACTCGCCTGACGTCGCCTTCGTTACGGTTGGTGCAGTCTTCCTCGCCGTCACCGGAGCCGAGGCGCTCTACGCCGACCTCGGCCATTTCGGCCGCAAGCCGATCGTGCTCGCCTGGCTGGCGATCGTGTTCCCTTGTCTGTTGCTCAATTATGTCGGGCAAGGCGCCTTCGTGCTGGCAAATGGCGGCGTTGTCGGTCATCCGTTCTTCGAGATGAACCAGGGCTGGACGCTTATTCCGATGGTCGTGCTTGCCACGGCGGCGACCGTGATCGCCTGCCAGGCGGTGATCTCCGGCGCCTTTTCGCTGACCAGGCAAGCGGTACAGCTCAACATGCTGCCGCGTTTCGTCATCCAGCACACGTCGGAAAAACAGTCGGGCCAGATCTATCTGCCGCGCATCAACCTGATGCTGGCGCTGGTGGTGATGCTGCTGGTGGTCGGCTTCGGCGAATCCAGCCGGCTGGCCTCGGCCTACGGTATTTCGGTGACCGGCAATATGCTGGTGACGAACATACTGCTTTTTGTTGTGATGACGCGCATCTGGAAATGGCCGCTCGGCGTCGCGATAGCCTTAATGGCGGTGTTCGTCTTCATCGATACCGGCTTCTTTGCAGCTAACATCGTCAAGGTATTCGAAGGCGGCTGGGCCTCGCTTGCCATTGCCGCAGTGATCGTGATGACCATGTGGACTTGGATAAGAGGCAGCAGGTATCTATTTGACAAGACGCGCAGGAACCAGATTCCGCTCGATTTCCTTGCGGGCAATCTGTTGAAGAAGAAACCGCAGCTGGTGTCCGGTACGGCCGTGTTCCTGACCAGCGATCCCGCCAGTGCGCCGACCGCGTTGATGCACAGCCTGAAGCACTACAAGGCGCTGCACGAACAGAACGTCATCCTCTCTGTGGTGACGGCGCAGCAGCCCGTGGTGCCCGACAGCGAGCGGATCAAGATGGAAACGATCAATGAGCTGTTCATGCGGGTGACACTGACCTTCGGCTACATGGAACAGCCTAACATCCCGCGTGCGCTGGCGATCTGCCGCAAGCAGGGTTGGAAGTTCGACATCATGACGACGTCCTTCTTCCTGTCGCGTCGCTCGCTCAAGGCGTCACCCAACTCCGGCATGCCGGTGTGGCAGGACAAGCTGTTCATCGGCTTGGCGCGCACGGCCGCCGACGCGACGGAGTATTTCCAGATCCCGACCGGACGTGTGGTCGAGATCGGAACGCAAGTGGCCGTTTAGGTATGCCCGGTTAAGCAGAATCAATTGGCATTTCGCGAGCCGGTGAATGCCTGACCGGGCGGAGGCCACGATGCTTGCGCCAAACTGGGGTCCGGTTCCAGGCCTGAAGCTTCCGGCCCCGAAAGCCGTCCTTTACGCCTGCGATCATTTCCGTTCCGCATTGTCTTGCCGACCCACCAGTCGAGATGCGCTGAAACGACCTCGCCGGGCAGCAACTTATCATTTGAACCTAATCGATGTGCCGCAAGTCCGACCTTCATTCTTCAGTTCACAGGCTAGCGTTGCCAAAATCGGCGTGCCGCCTAACCGGCGCCGCACCGTGACCTGTCAGGATGCTATGCAGGCGCGAGGCAGAAGCTGGCTCGAGGCCGCCGGCCTGGTGCTGGTCCGGCAGCGGCCGGGCTCGGCCAAAGGCTTCATGTTCCTCTGGAGGATGAGACGGGTGCGGCAAACGTCGTCGTCTGGGTCAAGATCTCTCGAGAAATTCCGGCGCGTGCTTCTTGCTTCGGCCATGCTCGGCGTCCGCGGACGCATCCGACGGAAGAGGAGGTGGTGCACCTCGTCGCCCACGAGCTGACCGATCTGTCGGCCGGGCTGGCCAGCGTGGGAAACCGCAAGACGCCGTTTCCGTTGCCGCACGGCCGAGGGACGAGGCTCATCACGGCGGATCGGGCATCGATCCGCGCGGCATGCCGAAGGGGCGCGACATCGTCGATGCAGTATGACCATATCGACCCTATCAAGTTCAAGACGCGTAACTTCCGGTAGCGCTTCCGGAGGCCACTTCAGCAGCATGTTGTGCACACTTTTGTCGGACCCTGTTAACTGCCGATTGGCAGCAGGTCACCCCGTGCCGGATCCCAAATGTCGTCGCTCTCAAGCGCAACGACTGCCCGCACCCTTTTTAAGTCAGCGAGCACCTCCACCGCCGGACGCCGCCCCGTTTCCTGAGCCGCGGCGTAACGGGTGTATTTGTGACTGTCCGGCTCAAACCACTTCAACGATTCCAAAGTAGCCATGGCATCGCCCTTGCGGCTGCGCGTGATGCGAATGATCGTGATCCCATCCTAAGCGCTCGCGTCGAATGGAGACACGCTGCCAACGCTTCATCTGCTCTACCCCATCTTTGTTCCAAGGCGGTCGGATCATCTCAATGAGCCCTGCCTCGGGGTGGCCAAAGCATGCATATTTATCGTTCGGCCCCGCATCGAATTATCATCTGCGATGTGGGACTCGATCTTGGGTTGGCGACGGCTTCGCTCCGGGAGTAGACGTCGGACCACTGATAAGTGCCGGACCTTCTCCACAATTTCTCGGCGGACTCATCGTGAACGCTCGATTGGACGTAAATGCGGTTCGCGGAAACGCAGGTCTGGCCGGCATTGCGGAACTTCGCCTGGACCGCACCGTCAACAGCACCGTCAATGTCGGCATCATCGAAGATGAT
>NZ_RZQE01000414.1:0-5308 GCF_004022955.1 Mesorhizobium sp. M7A.F.Ca.US.002.01.1.1
CCCTGATCGGTGGCATCACGTCGAAGTTCATCCCGGGCGCCGGCTTGCGGCTGGTTTTCGGCGTCGTCGGCCTGCTGGTGGCCCTCAACATGGCGTTGCCGAAGCACCTCGTGATCTCCGATCACTTGCCGCAGAGCGGCTGGATCAACCGTGCGATCGCTTCTGTGATCGGCTTTGTCTCTTCGCTCATGGGAATTGGCGGCGGCACGCTCTCGGTGCCGACGCTTTCCAGCTTTTCCTTTCCGGTGCACCGGGCCGTCGGCACATCGTCGGCGCTTGGCCTGCTTATCGCGCTTCCGGCAGTGGCCGGCTTCATCTGGTC
This sequence comes from Mesorhizobium sp. M7A.F.Ca.US.002.01.1.1, assembly GCF_004022955.1. Classification (NCBI taxonomy): domain Bacteria; kingdom Pseudomonadati; phylum Pseudomonadota; class Alphaproteobacteria; order Hyphomicrobiales; family Phyllobacteriaceae; genus Mesorhizobium; species Mesorhizobium sp. M7A.F.Ca.US.002.01.1.1. The sequence goes on from NZ_RZQE01000414.1 coordinate 323, forward strand.
GGGTCTCGCAATTGCAGGCAGGCCTCCGCTCAGCCTGGGTTACGTCAGCCTGCCGGCGGTTGCCATCATAGCGCCCGTGAGCTTCCTGTTCGCACCCTTGGGCGCAAGGCTCGCCCACGCGCTCAATCCGCGCTACCTGAAACTTGCCTTTGCATTCTTCCTGGCGATCACGGCCGGGCGAATGCTGCTGTCTTGAATTTCGCTGGGCGGCGTACGGCTATTTTTCCCGCATCGCCCGGCGGAAGTTCTGCGTGATCGGCTCGGCGAGATAAGAGAGAACGGTGCGAGCCCCCGTCCGGATCATCGTCTCGCTCGACATGCCGGGCAGCAGCTTGCGGCCCTCCAGCTTGCCGAGTTCGCTTTTGTCGATCAGAACCGTCGCGGCGAAATACGGTGCGCCGCTTCGTTCCTCAACCATGCGGTCAGCCGACACGATCTCCACGACACCCTCGAGCGGCGGCAGGTTGTAGCGGGCGAAGGCCGGGAAGCTGACGCGCGCGGGCTGTCCGGGTGTGATCGTCTCGACATCCTCCGGCTTGACCATGGCCTCGACCACGAGTTGTTGTCCGAGCGGTACGATCGTCATCAATGTCTCACCGGGTTTCACGACACCGCCCGCCGTATGGACCTTCAGCTCCATGACGATGCCGTCAACGGGCGCGACGACGTTGGTACGGCTCAGCACGTCCCTGGCGGAACGCTCCTGCTGTCCGAGGTCAAACAATTCCGCCTCGACCTTGCTCAACTCGTCGACGGCCTCGTTCAGACGCACTGTGTTGAGGTTCAGGATCTGCATGTCGATCTCGGCCATTGCGCTTCCGGCACGGGCGATTGCCGCGACATTGGTGGCGCGCTCCCCCTCGATCTCCCGCTGTTGGCGTCTGAGCAACAGGTTCCGTTCGCGGGTGGTCAGCCCTTTCTTGAGCAGCCCCTCAAGGTCTTTGCTTTCACCCTCGATTGCCTCGATCTGTTTGTCCTTGGTGACGATAAGCTCTTCCAGTCCCTTTATCTCCTCCTCGGTCTGGTGGCGGCGCTGGCTGAGGATTTCCCGCTCGTCCGCCAGATTGTGGTGCTTCGCAGCGAACACGTCACGCTGTGCGGCCACCGCGTCCTTTGCGGCGGCGGCGGGGTTTGCAAGCAACGCCGGATCAAACTCGATCTCGGCCCTGCCGTCACGCTCGGCCCTGAGACGCGCGGCCAGCGCCTCACGCGTTGCTATCCGGTTCTGGATCAGGTCGAGCTGCGCTTTTGCCTGCGTGTCGTCGAGCCGGACGAGGATCTTGCCCGCCTTGACGATATCCCCGTTGGCGGCGTTCAACTCCGCAATGATGCCGCCCTCGAGGTGCTGGATCAGCTTGCGGTCGCCGGCGACCTTGATAACGCCCGGCGCCACAGCGGCGCTGTCCAACGGCGCCAGAGCCGCCCAGCCCCCGGCCACGCCGAAGAACAGGAACATGATCGCGAAGCCGGTGCAGGTCACGCCTGTCAGGCGCAAGGGCAGCGGTTTCAGCAGAGAGGGTGGCGGGGTGGGTAACAGCACGACGCTCATATCTGTCCTCGTTTCATGCCTGGTTCGCCACTTCGGTCGTGCTCAATGCACTTTGACGCGACGGACGCTTTGAAGAGGGGCTTGGCCCGTTGCCGACGCCGATCACGGCGGCGGAGATTTCTGGCGCGTGACTCACAGGTATCTGGCTCACCTGGCGGATGCGCGCGGCGAGTTCGTTGAAGACATAGTCACGTGAACCGAACAGGTCTTGCTGGCCACGGTTGATGACCAACACCTTGTCGACCTTCTCCATGATGTTAGGGCGGTGTGCGATCAGGATGACGGTCGTTTTCGTCGCCTTGGCGATGCCGATGGCGGCGGCCAGCGCGTCTTCGCCCTCCTTGTCGAGGTTGGAATTGGGCTCGTCGAGGATAAGGAGTGCCGGGTCGCCGTAGAGTGCCCGCGCCAACCCGATGCGCTGGCGCTGCCCGCCTGACAGGACGGCGCCGGATTCGCCGATCTCGGTGGCGTAACCCTTCGGCAGTCCCTTGATCAGTTCGTGGACTCCGGCCAGCTGCGCGGCCTTGATCACGCTGTTGAAGACCGTTGGATTGAGAGTGGCGAAGCGGCAGATGTTTTCCGAGACGGTGCCGGCGAAGAGCTCGATGTCTTGCGGCAGGTAGCCGACGTGGCGGCCCCGGTCCTCCGACGCCCATTGGGCGACGTCCATGCCGTCGAGCAACGCACGGCCTGCGGATGGGCGCCAGGCGCCGGCCAGCACGCGCGCCAGGCTTGTCTTGCCGGCCGCGCTCGGACCGATCAACGCCATCACTTCCCCGGGGTTGAGGTGGAAGTTGATTCCTTTCAGAATCGGCTCGCCGCCGCCCTGCCGGGCGAGTCCGATGTTGTCGGCCTCAAACCTGCCTTTCGGGCGCGGCAACGGCAAGGCCGGTGTGGCCTCCTGGTACTGACCGGCGACTGCAACCAGGCGTTTGTAGGCGGCGCGGGCCCCTACGGTCGCCTTCCACGTGCTGATCGCCTGTTCGACCGGGGCCAACGCGCGGCCCATCAGGATGGAAGCGGCGATCATGATGCCGCCTGAAGCCTCGTTCCGCAGTACAAGATAAGCGCCGAGGCCGAGGATGGCCATCTGGAGGGCCTGACGGAAGGAGCGCGCGATGGCCGAGATGGTGCCGCCCCGGCTGCTGGCGCGGGATTGTCCGTCGTTCGCCTCGTCCTGGTGGACTTTCCAAATTTCGAGCAGGGGCTTCAACATGCCCATGGACTGCACGACCTCGGCGTTCCGGATCACGGCGTCAGCCTGTGTGTAAGCCCGGACCTGTGCGCTGCCGGCTTCCGTCAGCGGCTTGCGTGTCATGTACTCGTTCAGGATCGCCAGTGCCAGCAATACAATCCCACCGCACAATGCCAGCCAGCCCAACCAGGGGTGCATGAGGAAGATGGCGGCGAAGAAGATCGGCGCCCAAGGCGCGTCCAGGATCGGGTAGATGCTCGGGCTTGTGAAGAAATTCCGCACCTGATCCAGGTCGCGTAGCGCGCGGGTGGTAACCTGGCCGGGCGCCGCGGCGGCGTACTCTACCGATGCGGTCAGGAGAACCGGCGCTAACCGCGCGTTCATCCACGTTCCGACTTTGGCCAGCAGGCGCTGGCGCACCACTTCCAGTGCCGCCATTGTCGCGAGCGCCGTGGCCGCGATCAACGTCAAGGCGACCAGTGTCTCCGTGCTGTGACTGCCCAGCACGCGGTGGTAGACTTGGAGCATGTACAGCGCCCCGGTCAGCATCAGCACGTTGATCCCGGCGCTGAACCAGACGAGCGGCCGGATGGCGCGTCTGGCCTCTTTCATCACCACCTGCAGGGCAGAGGGACGTGAGTTAGCTGGTTTGGCCATGTTATGTCTCTGCTCGGCGTGCGGGTTGCAACAGGCGCGCGAGGCACGCGATTGTGTCCACAGGGGGAGGGAGGCAGCGCTAACTGCCTCCCCTTGGCTCAGTGCTAGACGATGTAGTCGTTGCTGACGGTCACCGGGATGTGCTGCGTTGCAGTCGGATCGCCGTCCGCGTCAGCCAAAGCGAAGCTGAAGTCGAGGTTGGCGTTGAATGTCCCACTGGTCTGCTGCACAAACCCGATGTCCACGATCTTCAGGACATCGTTATCGGTCGGGTCCCAAGCTGTCAGGCCGCTGGTGGCATTGCTGCCGCCACTGGCTCCGATGCCCCCGTTCAGGTTGATGGCGGTGCCCGTCAACCCGTTGGCGCTCTGCATGATCTGGATGCCCTGTATCTGGTATGTCTCGCCAGCGACCGTGTAGTCGTTCTGTTCGAGGATAAGCAGCGCATCGTTGTTATCGAGCGTGAACTCGGTGCTGTACGGGGAGGGGATATTGGCGTTCCCCTTGATCAGGTCCGAGTTCTGCACGTTGACCGCCCTCGTCACCTCGTTCCCGTTGGCATCCTTCAGGTCGAGGATCAGGACCAGGTCTTCACTGTTGCCGACGCCGTCGAACTTGATGACGACGCCGCTGGCGCTCGCGGTCGGGTCCAGCCGCTCAGTGCCACCATCGGGAGCCTTCGGGTTCACGTCCGTCAGAATGTTCTGTTCGAAGAACCGCAAGGTCAGAGCTTCACCCTTCTGGATTGTATCTCCAGCGACACCGTTGGTGGCCTGGGTTGCAGACACCCAGTCTTCGTGGAGGTTGGTGATCATGTCGTGGGTGGCACCGCCGTTGTTGAACGTGGTGTCACCAACGGTCGCTCCGTCGCCGGTCGAGTTAAAGCCGAACTTGATGGAGTTGGTCGTCGAGTTTGCGGTGAACTGCACGAAGAACGGATCCGGATCGCCGTTCGGCGTCAGTTGCTCCGCAACGATCAGCGGGTGTCCCGTGTTGCCGGTCGGTGCCTTATTCACCAACTCGCTGGTGTGCAACACGTCGAAGCTGAACCCCTCGACCGCGTCGGTCAGGGTGAAAGTGTAGGTGTCGGCAATCTTGTCGAAGAAAAGAGTGCCGCCCGCCGTAGCGTCCTGCACACCAGCCGTGATCGGATCCTTGTCGTAGTGGAATGAGAAGTTGAACGTCGCAGATAGATCGGTCTCAGTGGTGAGGGTTGCGACCGCTTGGGTGATGCCGGGGGTCTGCGCGTTGTCAACCGTACCCGTCAAGTTGATCTGCACACCTGCGAGGGTATTATTGGTATCGACGAAGTCGCTGGCACCCGCCAAATATTCCGCGGCCGTGTGCTTGTCCACCATGTCGTAACCGAAGGTCCCGCTGGCCGTCTGGCCCACCGCGTTGCCCAGATGCTCGGGGCTTTGGATGCCGCCAGCAATGGGATCAGCGTCGAATGGTGCCGTGATCGTCGGATCGGTGTCGTCGAAGATCAGCGACAGCCCCGAACTCGTGCTTTGCTGCGACACGACGTCGGCGTCGCCGTCCGTCACCGTCACCGTTGCCACCACGTTGATCAGACCGTTGAGGT
>NZ_RZQE01000415.1:0-5302 GCF_004022955.1 Mesorhizobium sp. M7A.F.Ca.US.002.01.1.1
ACAGTTTCGGCACCGCCGATGCCAGATTGCTGCGCGACATGGCTCCCGCGGTGATCAGCTTCATCAGGTTGCGCTGGCCTGCTCTTCCGGCCGACGAAACGGCGGAAGCGAAGCAGGACGAGACGGCCGCTATGGTCAACGAATTCGACCGCGCCCATATCTGGCAGAGCCTGTCGCTGACGCCGCGCGAAAAGCATGTCGTCGACCTGGTGTTGCAGGGGCATTCGACGGAGTCGATCGCCCGCGCCATGCGCATCGTGCCGGGAACCGTGAAGGTCCATCGCCGCAACATCTACCGCAAGCTCAAGATCAAGTCGCAGGCCGGCCTGTTCGCGCGCTTCGTCGAGATCATCGATGCACGGATCCGGTAGGCTCTCTAACCGCCGGCTTCCCACGACCCGGTCTCGGCCATCCGCTTCAGCAACGGCGCCGGCTTGAACACATCCTTGCCCGTCCGTTGATGCCAGTATTCGAGCCGCTCGATGATCCTGGCCGGACCTTCAAGGCCAACCCAGAACATCGGTCCGCCCTTGCCGATGGGAAAGCCGTAGCCATTGACCCAGACGACATCGATGTCGGACGCACGGGCCGCTATGCCTTCCTCCAGGATCTTGGCGCCCTCGTTGATCAGGGGGTAAAGCGTGCGCTCTACGATTTCCTCCGCACTGATCGCACGCGGTGCGATACCCTTCTCGGCGGCCTTGTCGCGGATCAGCGCTTCAACCTCGGGATCCGGCACTGGCGTGCGCGCGCCAGCCTCATAGAGGTAAAAACCCCGGCCGGTCTTCTGGCCGAAACGTCCTTGTTCGCACAGCGTGTCGGCGATCACGGCTTTCTGGCCGCGTGCCTTGCGGTTGCGCCAGCCAATATCGAGACCGGCGAGATCGCCCATTTGGAACGGCCCCATCGGCCAGCCGAAATCGGTGAACACCTGGTCGATCTGGCTGGGCGTTGCGCCTTCCAGAAGAAGCGCTTCCGATTCCGAGCCCCGCGCGGCAAGCATGCGGTTGCCGACGAAGCCGTGGCAGACGCCGACCACGACGGCCACCTTGCCGATCCGCCTCGCCAGGTCGACTGATGTCGCCAGCGCATCGGGCGCGGTCTTCTCGGCGCGCACGATCTCCAAGAGCTTCATGACATTGGCCGGCGAAAAGAAATGCAGGCCGAGCACATCCTGCGGCCGCGAGGTCGAGGCAGCGATTTCGTTGATGTCGAGATAGGAGGTGTTGGTGGCCAGGATCGCGCCGGGCTTCGCCACGGCTTCGAGCTTGCCGAACACTTCCTTCTTGACCGCCATGTCCTCGAACACCGCCTCGACGATCAGGTCGCAGTCGGCGAGATCGGCATAGTCGGTGGAGCCCTTGAACTGGGCGAGCCGTTGCCGCTTGGCGTCTTCGCTGAGCGAACCGCGCGTGACGGACACCGAGTAGTTCCTGTCGATGGTCGCCAAGCCGCGTTGCAGGGCCTCGTGGCTGGTTTCCAGCAAAATCACGGAATAGCCGCCATTGGCGAAGGCCATGGCAATGCCGCCCCCCATCGTACCGGCGCCGATGACGCCGACGCGGGCGATCCTGCGCTTGACGATGTCCTTGCTCGGAAGCTTTGCCGCCTCACGTTCGGCGAAGAACAGATGCCGCTGCGCCCGCGACTGGTCGCTGGCGACCAGTTTGACGAACAGCGCACGCTCTGCCGCCAGCGCCGCATCGAACGGCAGCGTGACGGCATTGCGCACCGACTGCGCGCAAGCGATCGGTGCCTCGAGCCCGCGCGCTTTCCTGGCAAGATCCGCAGCCTCGACGTCGAACGCCGCGAGGTCGGCCTGCTTGAGTCCTTCATTGCGATCGCGCACCGGCGTGAAGGGACCACCCTTGCGGGCGATTTCCCCAGCGAAGTTCACGGCATGCGTGGTCAGATCGCCTTCGAAGACGGCATCGACGAGACCGGCGGCGTGCGCCTCGGTCGCGCCGATCGGCGCACCTGAGACGATCATCTTCAACGCCTTCACCGCGCCGACAAGGCGCGGCAGCCGTACCGTGCCACCGCCACCCGGCAGCAGGCCGAGTTTGACTTCCGGCAGGCCGAGCTTGGCGCCGGCATCGGCAACACGGAAATGGCAGCCCAGCGCCAGCTCCAGCCCGCCGCCGAGCGCGGTGCCGTGGATGGCTGCGACCGTCGGCTTGGCGATGGTTTCCAGCGTCGCCACGATGGCGCGCAGTTCGGGCTGCTGCATCGGCTTGCCGAACTCGGTGATGTCGGCACCGGCGACAAAGGTCCGGCCGGCGCATGTAATGACGATGGCGGCAACCGACGCATCGTCGCGCAATTCGACCAGCGCCTGCATCAGCGGTTCGCGGACATGGAAGCTCAGCGCGTTGACCGGCGGATTGTCGATGGTGACGACGGCGACGTCGCCGTCGCGGCTGACCTTCACAAAATCGGACACGCAAACCTCCCAGCATTATTCAGCGGCCGTGGCCACGCGAACGGGATTTACAGCGCCATAACGTCGAAGGGAACCGGATGTCGGCCTGGCACAATGATTACTGGCCTTGAAGGTGTCTGGGACGACGAAGGCGGAGGCTACCGCAGCGCCTTCTGCCCGCCCGCCGCCGTGATCACCCCGACAATGATCAGCCCCGTCAGCAGCAACCGCACCCCCGCGCTCACCCCAAACGTGTTGAGCATGGTCAAAAGCAGCACCAGGAACAAAGCCGCGCCCCAGACGCCGGGGACATTGGCCTTGCCGCCGGCGACCGACGTGCCGCCGATGACGACGACGGCGATCGAGGCCAGCAGGTATTCGTTGCCGATGTCGACATTGGCGCCGCGGAAATAGCCGGCGAGCAGCGCGCCGTCGATGCCGCCGAGCGCGCCCGACAGCGTGTAGGTGAGGAAGCGGATGCGGCCGACATTGACACCGGCCAGCCACGCCGCGCGAATGTTCTGGCCGATCGCCAGCACCGAGCGGCCATAGATCATACGCTGCAGCGCGATGGCCGCGCCGACGGTGAACAATACCGTGAGGATCGCCAGCACCGGAATGCCCAGCACCTGCCAGTTGGCAAAATCGGCGAAGCCCGGCGGCGGCTTGATCTGCAGCCCGCGGCCATAGCTGATGTCGATCGACTGGATGATGAAGCTGGCCGATAGCGTGGCGATGATCGGCGGGATGCGCAGCGCCCAGATCAGCAGGTAGTTGGCGGCGCCGATCGCCGCCCCGCAGGCAAGTGCCGCCAAAAGCCCGACCGCGATCATGGAATCGTTGCCGTCCATCACCTTCATCGCGACGGCGCTGGCAAGGCCGATATTGGCCGGCAGCGACAGGTCGACATTGCCTGGTCCCAGCGTGATGACGAACATCTGGCCGACGCCGACAATGACGGTGAATACCGCCAGCGAAAGGGCTGCCGTCACCATGCCACCCCCGCCATAGCCGCCGGTGAAGGCGATCGTCGCCAGCCACACCAGCAGCGCGCCGAGGAACGACCAGATCCAGGGTTTGGTAAGCAGCGATCTCACCGATGTCATCGCTCACCTCTCCTTGCGGCTGATCAGCACGCGCGCCGCCAGCACGATGATCAGGATGGCGCCGTTGGCGGCCACCTGCCAGTCGGGTGGAATGTGCATGAAGGTGAGCAGCGGCGAGGCGGCCAGCGCCAGCGTCAGCGCGCCGATCACCGCACCGATCGGCGACACCCGGCCGCCGACGAATTCGCCGCCGCCGAGGATGACGCCGGCGATCGCCAGCAGCGTGTAGCCATTGCCGATATTGGCATCGGCCGAGGTGGTGATGCCGATCAGCGCCATGCCGGACAGCACGCCGAACAGGCCGGCGAGCGCAAACAGCACGATCTTGGTTCGGAGCAGCGACCAGCCGGCGCGACCGAGTGCCGCCGGATTGCCGCCCGAGCCGCGCAAGATCACGCCATAGGAGGTGCGCATCAGGCCGAAATGGACGATGAGGCCGATCAGCAGCGCGGCGATGATCGGAAACGGCACGAAAGGCGGCTTGAACGCCATCAGCCCGAGCAGCCAGTCCGGCGCCTTGCCGCCCGGTTTGGGCAGGACGAGAATCGCGAGCCCCTGCCAGACGAAGCTCATGCCGAGCGTCACCACGATGGACGGCAGGTTGCGCAGATGGATCAGTGCGCCGAGCAGCGCATAGACGCCGATCGATCCGAGCAGGATGGCGGCGCCGAGCAGCGGCGCGTCCTTCAGCCAGGTCGCGGTGACACAGCCGACGAAGCCGACGAAAGTGCCGATCGACAGGTCGAGCTCGTTTCCGGCAATGACGAACATCTGCGCGATCGTCGCCAGCGCGATCGGGATCGCCAGGTTGAGCATCAGGCTGAAGCCGAAATAGCTGATGGCGCGCGGGTTGAGCCAGGCGATGGCGAGCAGCACCAGCGCCAGCGACAGCGCCGGCAGCAGCCCGCGCAGCAGGCGCGCGCGGGCCAGCGCGCCGCGCTCGGCGGAAGTCCTGGCAGCGGTGTCGAGGCTGGCGGCCGTCATCTCAGGCCGCATCGCCGAAGGAGGACTGGATGATCTTCTCTTCGGTCAACTCGTCGCGACGCAGATTGGCGACGATGCGGCCGTTCTTGAAGACATAGATGTGGTCGCAATTGTCGAGCTCTTCGGTTTCCGTGGTGTACCAGAGGAAGGTACGGCCGCGACCGGCCTCTTCGCGCACGAGGTCGTAGACCTCCAGCTTGGTGCCGATGTCGACGCCACGCATCGGGTCGTCCATCAGCACGATCTGTGCATCCGAGCCGAGCGCACGCGCAAACAGCGCCTTCTGCTGGTTGCCGCCCGATAGCGAGAAAATGTTGTTGTTCATGTCAGGCGTACGGATGCCGATCTTCTTCTGCCAGAATGCGGCAAGCTCGGCCTCGCGCTGCGGCGAGATCAGCAGCCCGTTGCGCAGCCGCGCCAGCGAGCGGATGCCGATGTTCTCAGCAATCGACCATTGCGGAAAGATGCCATCCGACTGGCGGTCGCCGGCGACCAGCGCCACCGGCGCTGTCACCTCGATGCCGGCCCGGGCGCGCGTGGCGCCGCGGAAGATCGCCAGCAGCAGATCGGTCTGGCCGTGGCCCGCCAGCCCGGCAAGGCCGATGATCTCCCCGGCGCAGGCGACGAGGTCGGTGCCGTCCTTCTGCGCCGCGGGCCGCGCCCGGACCCTCAGCGGACTGGCGGCGGGCTTGGCGGCAGCGATTTGCGCCGCGATCTTCTGGCGCGCTTCCGCGCCGCCCATCGCCGTCACCAGCCGGTTACGGTCGAAGGCGCTGGCGGTGTCGGCGAC
>NZ_RZQE01000416.1:0-5301 GCF_004022955.1 Mesorhizobium sp. M7A.F.Ca.US.002.01.1.1
GCCGGACACCCCGTCGATGCGCCGGCCGAGGGCATCGCCGCCGATTCACTGGCGCCAAAGCGCGTCGGCGAAATGATGTTCCCGATCGCCGAGGCCTATGTCGAACGCTCGATCCTGGTCGGCGACGACGACATCGTCGCCGCGCAGAAGGCGCTGTGGAACCGAACCCGCATCATCTCCGAGCCGGGAGGTGCGGCCGCCTTTGCCGCGATCCTGTCGGGCCGCTATGCGCCGGCACAGGGCGAACGGGTCGCCGTGCTGGTCTGCGGGGCGAATGCGGATCCCACTACCTTCTAAAGGGCCTGCTGCCTTCTAAAGCGATGCAGGATGGAACTATAACGGTCCACTTCACGTTTTTTCGAACCGCCTCGCCTTTGCCGTGTTTGCTGGTATTCTTTGAGTCGTGAGGCGTCGGGCTATCTGCCCGCTCCACAGCATGATCCCGAAACATGGAATCCCTTTCGGAACAGATCATGCTCAAAGGGATAGGGCCGCATCCCGGTTTCGGGATGCCATAGGCTCAAGGAAGGGCCGATGACGCAACGACCCACCTTCAGCAGCGATCGCGGCCTCGCCGGGCGGCTGGCTTTGAGCAGGCTGGCCACGCGGGTCTCGATGGTGGTCGAGCGCGGCTGGCCGTTGCTGCTTCCCCTCGTCATCGTTGCCAGCCTGTTCCTCAGCATCTCCTGGCTCGGGCTATTCTCCCGGCTGCCGGATATGGCGCGCATCGGCCTGGTCGCTGCCTTTGCCGTAGCAGCACTGGCCGCGCTTTATCCCCTGCGTTTCTTCCGCCTGCCGGGCGCCGGCGAAATCGACCGCCGCATCGAGGCAGCCAATCAACTGTTGCACAGCCCGGTGCTGGTGCAGACCGACCGGCCAAGCGGCCGGGAAAGCAGCTTCTCGCAGGCGCTATGGCGCGAACACCAGAAGCGCATGGCCGGAAAGCTCGACAACCTCGGCGCCGACCTGCCGCGCACGCGCGTGCCGGAGCGCGACCCTTGGGCCCTGCGCGCGGTAGCGGCCCTTTTGCTCGTTACCGCCTTCGCCTTCTCCTTCGGGCCGACGGGCGGCAGGATCAGCGACGGGTTCAATGCCCATGGCGCGCGCGATATCGTGCCGCCGCGCATCGACGCCTGGGTGACGCCGCCGTCCTACACCGGCAAGCCGCCGATCTTCCTGACCGCCGACGCCAACCAGGCCATCCCGACCTTTACGGTTCCCGAAGGCAGTGACGTTTCGCTGCGCGTGACGGGCGGCTCAGGCGAGGAAACGCTCGGCTACGCCGACAAGAATGGCAATTCCCGCGCCATCGACCCGGCTGCACCGCAGGCCGCCGCCAAGCCGGCTGCAAGCCCGGCGACGCCGTCCAAGGTGCGCCAGTTCACCAGCAAGCTGACCGGCGACGGCACGCTGACGCTGACGTCGGGCGAGGACCAGCTCGGCCGCTGGGCCTTCGCGGTCGTACCGGACAAGCCGCCGCAGATCCGCTTCGTCGGCGAGCCCAAGCGCGCCGCCAACGGCGCCTTCGAGCTCAACTACCAGATCGACGACGACTATGGCGCCGCCACCGCCAAGGCGGTGTTCGCGCTTGCCGATCCGCAGGCGCCGAATGCGCGTCCACTGTACGGTGCACCTGAAATGCCGCTGACGCTGCCGCGTCGCGGCGGCAAGTCGAACGCCGCCAGGACCTCCAAGGACCTGACCGAGCATGTCTGGGCCGGCAGCAGCATCAAGCTGACGCTGGTCGCTACCGACGATGCCGGGCACACCGCATCGAGCGAAACCAAGACGCTGCTGATGCCGGAGCGGCCTTTCGCCAATCCGCTGGCACGCGCCGTGATCGAACAGCGCCGCCTGCTGGCGCTCGACGCCAACGCCAAGCCGCGCGTGCTCGACCTGATGGACGCCATCACGCTGCGGCCGGAAGACACCTTCGACAACATGTCCCACTACCTCGCCATCATGAGCGCCCGCACCCGGCTGAAGATGGCCGACAGCGACGATCAATTGCGCAGCGAGGTCTCCTATCTCTGGGAAATCGCGCTCGGCATCGAGGAAGGCAATCTTTCGGCCGCCGAAAAGCGGCTGCGCCAGGCGCAACAGGCGCTGCAGGACGCCATCAAGAATGGCGCCAGCGACGCTGAAATCGAAAAGGCGATGAAGGAACTGCGCGAGGCGATGAACCAGTTCCTGCAGGAATTCGCGGAGCGCGCCAAGCAAAATCCCAACGCCCCGCAGATGCAGCAGAATGGCCAGGAACTGCGCCAGAGCGACATCGATCGCATGATGGACCAGATCGAGAACCTGGCGAAGTCCGGTGATCGCGACAAGGCCCAGCAATTGCTGTCGCAACTGCAGGACATGATGAACAATCTGCAGGCCGGCCGGCAGCAGCAAGGCGGCCAGCAGGACAGCGAGATGCGCCAGCAGATGGACAAGCTGGGCGAGATCCTGCGCCGTCAGCAGGAGATGATGAACGACACCTTCCGCATGGATCAGATGCAGCGCGGCGAGCGCCAGCGCGGGCAGAACCGTGACGAGCAGCTCGGCGAAGGCGGCCAGGATGAGGACAGACCCGGCGTCGGCGAAGACCGCGATCCGCTCGCCCGGCAAAAGCCGATGACGCCCCAGGAATTCGCCGATGCGCTGAAACAGCTGCAGCAGGGCCAGGGCCAGTTGCAGAGCGACCTCGAACAGCTGAAGAAGGGCCTCGAAGGCATGGGTATGGAGCCCAATGAAGGATTTGGCGAGGCCGGCAAGTCCATGGGCAATGCCGAACAGGCACTCGGCGAGGGCGAAGGCGATGCGGCCGTCGGCCATCAGGGCCGGGCGCTGGAAGCGCTGCGCAAGGGCGCCAAGGACATGATGAAGCAGATGCAGGCCATGCAGGGCGACCAGGGTGGCGGCGAGGAAGGCGGCCGCCAGCAGAACGCCGATCGCGATCCGCTCGGCCGGCCGCGCGCCAGCCAGGGTCCCGATTTCGGCGATTCGGTGAAGGTGCCCGACGAGATCGACGTCCAGCGCGCCCGCCAGATTCTGGAAGCGATCCGCAAGCGGCTCGGCAATGCGCTCAGCCCTGACATCGAACGCAGCTATCTGGAACGGCTGCTCGAGCTGAAATAGAGCAATTCCAGGAAATGTGTGAAGCGGTTTTCCGTCCGGAATTGCGAAAAAACAAGGGGATTGCCGCCCCCGTCCATCCCACCTGAAAACCCTCTCGCACGGTTGCACCACCATGCCCAGACTTGGCGCCGTCACACCCATCCTGCGCATCTTCGACATTGCCAAGGCGCGTGAATTCTATGTCGGCTTCCTCGACTTCAAGGTGCAGTGGGAACATCGCTTCGCCGACGACGCGCCGCTCTACATGGCGATCGGCCGCGACGGCTGCGTCCTGCATCTCAGCGAACATCATGGCGACGGTGCACCCGGCATCGCCCTGCGCATCGAGGTCGAGGACATCACGGCTCTTCATGGCGAGCTGACCGGCAAAAACTACCGCTTCGCCAGGCCAGGCGTGGAAGAGACGCCTTGGAAGACCCGCGAGGTATCGGTCGCCGATCCGTTCGGCAACAGGCTGCATTTCTACGAGGATGCCGCCGGCTGACTGAGCCTGTTGACGAAGGCTTCGCGGATCGCATCCTGCATGCCGTCGATCGCCTCGCCTGACGCGTTCGGGTTGCGGTGCATCACCACGTTCGAGGAATCGATGGCGCCGAATCCGTCCGCCGTGGTCAGTTCACGACAGCCGTCCGGAATGTTGCTGCGCGAGATCGGCGCGATCGCCAGTCCGGAGGTGACGGCGAGCTTGAGGCCGCCGGTGGTGTCGCTGGTATAGGCGACACGATAGGCAAGATCGCGCTGCTCCAACGATTTGATGGCGAAGTCCTTGCACCAGCCGGCCCGGTTGTAGAGCGCGATCGGCACCGGCTGTTCCTCATGCATGTGATGCAGGGACGATGTCACCCACACGGTCGGGTCGTGCATCAGCACTTCGCCGCCGGCGGGATCCTGCCATTCGAACACCACGCACAGATCGAGCTCGCCGGCAGCGAGCGCCGCCATCTGTGCCCCGGAATGGGCATAGCGCACGGTGACCTCGACCTGCGTATGACGCTTCGAGAAAGCGCCGAGCGCGCGCGACAGGATGGCGTGGCCATATTCCTCCGGAATGCCGATGCGCACCGGCCCGCCAAGCGGCGCTGCCGCCATCGATGCCGACGTCTCGTCGAGCAGCGAGACGATGCGGCGGGCGTTGACGATGAGTTCGCCGCCGCGCCGCGTCAACGCGACGCCGCGCGAACCGCGCTCGAACAGGCTGGCGCCGATCAGATCTTCGAGCTTCTTCATCTGCATCGACACCGCGGATTGGGTGCGGCCGGCCTGCTCCGCCGCCTTGGTGAAATTGCCGGTCTCGGCAATCGCCACGAAGGTGCGCAGGAGGTCGCTGTCGAGGGTCGGCCGCATGAAATCCGCCATAAGAGAATTTGATTGCTGGCATCATTCCAATTCGTTTGCAACATGTCAAACGGCGGATGATAGTCGCCTCACCCATTGGATATGCGGCTGCGAAATCAGCCGCGGACCAATCAAGAGTCCTCACTCGTGCCCGCTGCCCGAAACGGTGGCGGGTTCTTTTTACCCCGCAGGCGGCAGCTTCGGATCGTACGCGCAGGAGCCTGGATGCAGATGCAAAATCGGATGGTGGGCGGCATCCTGAGCCTGTGCCTCGGCGTGCTGGTCTTTTCGCTGCAGGATCCGCTCGTCAAAGCCGTGTCGAGCGGTTATCCAGTGACCGAGGTGATGGCGATCCGCTCGATCGTCGCTCTGCCAATCCTGATCGTTCTGGTGCATGCCGACGTCGGCTTGCGGGCGATCCTGTCGAAGCGATTCGGCATGCTGACGGTGCGCGCCTTCATCCAGTTCACCTCCTATACGATGTACTACCTGGCCATCGCCGCCTTGCCGCTTGCCGATGCGGTGGCGCTTTATTTCATGGCGCCGCTGTTCATCATGGTGCTGGCCGGGCCCTACCTTGGCGAGCGCGTCTCCTGGCAGACACTGGCAACCGTGCTGATCGGCTTGTTCGGCGTCCTCGTGATGCTGCGCCCCGGCGCAGGGCTGTTCGACTGGGCAGCGCTGCTGTCGCTGGGCTCGGCGGCGCTCTATGGTTTTTCGCAGCTGATGGCCCGCAAGATCGGCGACACCGAATCGTCCACCGTGATGGCCTTCTATCAGAACGGCGCCTATCTGGTTGGCGCCGCCGTGGTTGCCGGCGCGTTTCACCTTGCCGGCATAACC
>NZ_RZQE01000417.1:0-5296 GCF_004022955.1 Mesorhizobium sp. M7A.F.Ca.US.002.01.1.1
CTCTTAGAGCCGCCAGACCGTATGACTCATCCGCCAACGGCTTTCCACAAATCCAGCTGCGGCTTCAAGAGATCAGGTCCGACAGTCGCGCCGCCATATACTCTCGTCACGCGCTAGTTGCCGTCATTGAACGGGTAAAAGTGGACTACCTTGAGTGTGACCGGGATATCGTGGCCCTCGATCAGAACCGTGGCCCACTGGTCCCCCAGATCGTCTTGCCAAGTTTCGGTAACGCGGCACCTTGCGGCCAGATCCATGCCAACCTCGACCTTGTCCGTTCTCTTTGCCATTCTGGACTCCCGTTCGCTTTCGCCTCGATTCTGCGTATCGCTTCCTGCTCCCGTTGGGTCAGTTCGAGAGCAGCCGGTTAATTGCCCCTTGCTTCAGCAAGGAGCGGGTCATGCCGCCTAACGCCCATTCGCGGATACGGCTGTGGCCGTAGCCGCCCGCGATCACAAGGTCGGCACCCATCGCCTGGGCGACTTCGGATACGGTTTCGCAAGCGTCCGCTTGGCCGACGTTCAGAACCTCCGATCTTGCCTTGACGCCATGTCTCATCAGGAAGCGGAGCACGTCCCCGACACTTTCGCGTGCGCTCGTCATGTTCTGTTCCTCGATCGTCGCCACAAGGACATGTTGTGCACCGGTCAAAAAGGGCATTGCATCGGTGACCGCGCGCCTCGCCTCGCGGGTATCCTTCCAAGCCACCAGAACATTTTCGGACTTAAGCGGTGCAACCTTGTCAGCCGCAAGCAACACGGGCCGTCCGGCCGACAGCACCAACGTTCCGAGATCGACCATCCGGTGGCGGTCGCTGGGAACGCCCCGTGCGGGAGCCCCGGTCACGATGAGGTCGGCGGCGCGTGCATGCATCGCCAGCAGACGTGTTGGATCGCCGATCTCCTCGCGCCAGGAGGCATCTTGTCCACCGACGACACTGAGGAATTCTTCCTTCAGAGTCTTCAGGCGATCCTCGATATCCGTGCGGCGTTGCCGCATGATTTCGGCTGCCGCCACGCCGCCATCGTCGCCTGGAACAAACACATATGAATCGGCCGCCGCAAAACCGATCAGGGTAGCTTCGAAGCGTCGCGCCAACTCCAGCGCATAGGTCGTTCGCGGCGCTGCCGGGGAATCGACGTCGAGTTGAACCATGATGGTGTTAAAGGTCATTGCCGTGCCTCCGATGATATCTATCGCCGGATTGCGCCTTGATACGCATCAAAGCCTGCATATCTTGCCAATCCATCAGGCCCACATCGTCATGGACCGCCGCAACGCCGGGATGGTCCGAAGCGAAGCCTGATACTGACACCACCCATGGCACTACGCGGCCACACGGCTTTGAAACGCATCAATCCACGCTCCAGCTGGCTTCGAACCAGGTGCCGCGCTCGCCCGTCACAATTTCGACGGCGTCGTCGAGCTTGCCGATTGCAGCGGGCTGGCCTGTCGCTTCAATGAATTCGATTGCAGCGCTGACCTTCGGTCCCATGGAGCCGGCCGGAAAATTCTTCCCGGATAGCTCCTTGGGGGTCACGCGCCGAAGCGCCCGAGCGGCTGCCGTTCCGTAGTCGACATAAACGGCGTCGACATCGGTCAACAGGAGCAGCATGTCAGCTTTCAACTGGCGGGCAAGCAGCGAGCTTGCCAGGTCCTTGTCGATGACTGCTTCGACGCCGCAAAGCGTGCCGTCGTCCCGGGCAATCACCGGAACACCGCCGCCGCCGGTGCAGATGACGATCACGCCGCGCTCGACCAAGAACGAGATTACAGACGCTTCCAGGATTTCCAGCGGCCTGGGTGAGGGCACGACACGGCGCCATTTGTCGCCATCGGGCGCTATCTGCCAACCGCGCTCGCTGGCAAGCCTATGTGCGGTTGCCTCGTCGTAGACCGGGCCGATAGGCTTCGTCGGGTGAGCGAAAGCCGGATCGTGCGGGTCGACCTTCACCTGTGTCAGCAGGGTAGCAAAAAGCTTCTTTTTGAGGAGGTTGCCGAGTTCCTGTTCAATGACGTAGCCGATCATCCCTGCGCTTTCGGCGCCAAGCACGTCGAGTGGAAATGTGCGGCCATCCGAAGTCGCCGCTGCCTGCAGGGCCAGAAGTCCTACCTGCGGACCGTTGCCGTGAGTGACTACAATCGAGTGCCCTGCGTCGACCAGATTCGCCAATACAGCCGCGGCGCGCACGATGTTGGCGCGCTGGTTACCGGCTGTCATCGGTTCTCCACGGCGCAGCAATGCGTTTCCGCCGAGTGCAACAACGATGAGCATCTCAGTTGCCGATTGTTGCCACAAGCAGGGCCTTGATCGTGTGCATCCGATTTTCGGCCTGGTCGAAGACGATGGACGCAGCCGACTCGAAAACCTCGTCAGTGACCTCCATGCAGTCGATACCGTATTCCTTCGCAACGAAGGCGCCGATCTCGGTCTCTGTGTCGTGGAACGCCGGCAGGCAATGCATGAATTTGACGTGAGGGTTGCCGGCGGCAGCCATCACTTCGCTGGTCACGCGGTAGCGCGTCAAAAGACGAATACGCTCGGCCCAGCCCGATTTGTCTTCGCCCATCGACATCCACACGTCGGTGTAGACAAAGTCGGCGTCCTGGACGCAGCTCGTGACGTCCTCGTCGAGCCGGAAGCGGCCGCCGCTGCGTTCCGCCAGGTCCCTGACATGAGCGCAGAACTCCTCGTCCGGCCAGAGTTCCTTTGGCGAGGCGATGCGCATGTCGATGCCGACCTTGGCTGCTCCCAGGGCGAGGGACAGCGCGACATTGTCCCGGCCCTCACCGACGAAGGTGACGGTCATGTCCGAAAGATGCTTGTGGGTGAATTCCCGCATGGTCATGAAATCGGCGAGGATCTGCGTCGGATGCGCCTCGTCGGTAAGCCCGTTGTAGACCGGCACGCCGGCATATGTGGCCAGCAATTCAGCCTGGTGCTGGCCAAAGCCGCGATACTCGATCGCGTCATACATGCGGCCGAGCACGCGAGCGGTGTCCTTCATGGATTCCTTGTGGCCGATATGGCTGCCGGTAGGGCCGAAATAAGTGACGTGCGCACCCTGGTCATAGGCCGCAACTTCGAATCCCGTGCGAGTGCGCGTCGAATCCTTTTCGAAGATCAGAGCGATGTTCTTTCTGACAAGACGCGGGATCTCGTGACCGGCGAGCTTGGCCGCCTTGAGGTCGGCGGCCAGCTTCAGAAGAAAGCGGATCTCGTCGGCGGTGAGGTCGTCCAGGGTCAGGACGGAGCGGCCATGAAGGTTGATCGACATCGGGATTCCTTTCGGGTCAAATCGGGTCGCGGACGATCGGGCAGGTCATGCAGTGCCCGCCGCCGCGGCCGCGGCTGAGTTCGGCGCCTTCGACCGTGATCACTTCAATCCCGGAGCGGCGCAGCAGCGTGTTGGTGTAGACGTTACGGTCGTAGCCGATGACCACGCCGGGCTCGACCGCAACGACATTGTTGCCGTCATCCCATTGCTCGCGCTCAGCCTCGTAGCGGTCGCCGCCGGTGGCGATGATCCGCAGTGATTTCAGTCCAAGGGCTTCAGCAACTACGGCCGTGAACGGCTTTGTCTCATCGGTGACCTCGACCGCCGCCTCGCCATCGCCCGGCCGCAGCGAGAAGGTGCGCAGCCGGTCGACAACCGGCGGATACAAGGTGACAAGGTCGCGATCGCAGAAGGTGAAGACGGTGTCGAGATGCATGAAGCTGCGGTCGCGGGGCATCAAGGCGGCAATCACGCGCGTGGCCTCACCAGCCGCGAAGAGGTTACGGGCGAGGTCGCCCACGGCCTGCGGCGTGGTGCGCTCTCCCATGCCGACGAGAACTGTTCCGCCACCGACCGGCATCACATCACCGCCTTCCAGGCTCGTGCCTGTTCCCAGATCCGGCGAAACAAAGGGAATGCCGCTGTCGCGAAAGTGGGGATGGAAACGGTAGACGGCTTCGACATTGGCCGCTTCCGGGCGTCTGGCAGGCCAGTACATCGAATTGACAGAAACCGAACCGTAGATCCAGCACGAGCTGTCACGGGTGAAAAGCTGGTTCGGCAGCGGCGGCAGCACGAAATCCTGGGGCGCGAGCGTCCTTCCGGTCAGGCCTTTCGGCTCGAAAGGAAGCTCCGCCCGCGCAATGCCCCCGACAAGGTAAGACGAAAGCAGCTGTGACGGCATTTCGTTGAGCCATCCGCGCAGCTCGTCGACCATGTCGAGCCCGATGACGCCGGGATGAACCCGGCGGTCGAGAAGCCAGTCGCGTGCCTTGGTCAGGCTCATTGTCTCAGCCAGGAGCTCCCCGAAGGAATGCACCAGCACGCCGCGTTCGCGCAGCGCATCGACGAAGACATCGTGTTCCTGGCGAGCCCGCTTGACCCACAGCACGTCGTCGAAGAGCAGCGCCTTGCAGTTTTCCGGTGTCAGCCTGCGCAGGCTGAGGTCGGGACGGTGGACCATCACCTCGCGCAGACGGCCGACTTCGGAATGAACACCCAGCTTCGTCATCGAACCAATCCATTCAAAGCGGGCTGACGGCACCGGTCCACATCTCGTAAACGGCGAGGATGGCGACGGCGACAAGGGCTGCGGCTAGTGCTGCTTCGACAGGATGGAACACGCGCTGACTGGTTTCGCGCCGGGCCCAGATGTAGAAGATGATGCCGGGCGCATAGAGGATCGCGCACATGAACAGGTATGCCGGCCCCGCTGCATAGACGAGCCACAGCCCGTAGACCGTTGCCAGCAAGCCCGCAAAAAGCGGACCGGCGCGCTGCTCGCCGCTCTCGTAGCTCTCGCCCGTCAGCGCGAGCTTGGCCGCGTAAGCTCCAGAAAAGATGTAAGGAACCAGGATTGCGGCCGACGCGATGTAAAACAGCGCCTGATAGGTGCTTTGCGCGAAGAGCGTGATCACCAGGAAGGCCTGGACGAGCAGGTTGGTGATCAGGAGCGAGATCGAGGGTACGCCTCGGTCGCTTTCGCCGCCGAAGAATTTCGGCATCGTCCCGTCCTTGGCGGCGACGTGCGGAATTTCGGCCGCAAGCAGTGTCCAGCTCAGGAAGGCGCCGATCACGGACACGACAAGCGCAATGTTGATCAGGATGGCGCCCCAAGGGCCGACAATCGCCTCCAGCACACCGGCCATCGATGGATTCTTCAGTGCGGCGAGTTCGGGCTGGTTGAGGATGCCGAGCGACAGCAGCGACACCAGGGCGTAGAGCGCGAGGCAGGTGAAGAAGCCGAGAACTGTCGCTGTGGCGATGTCCTTGCGGCGCTCTGCACGACCGGAAAAGAC
>NZ_RZQE01000418.1:0-5261 GCF_004022955.1 Mesorhizobium sp. M7A.F.Ca.US.002.01.1.1
GTCTTTGCATTGAAAGCCGAGGCCCCGCGATCCCAGACTGCTGCGGAAGATTACTCCCGTGATCCGGAAGGTAAATGCCGCCAATTGGCGTATGCGAAACTTAGGACCCGTGGGGCGGTAGAACGCGCGGCAGCGCTGCTCTCGCGGCGTCGACAAATGACGTCTGCTGTTCCAGCAAGGCCTGCCGTCCGCGGATGATCGCCAGGTTCTGCTCGAGAGTACCGATCTGCGCGGACATGCGTTCGGGACTCTCGCCATTTTCCATCGCTTCCAGGGCGAACGCAGCACAGTCCGTGACCCTTTCCACGCAAGGGCGCAGTGCCGCGATTTCCTTCTCGATGTCCATCTGAATGACCTCCAGAAGACGGGTCAGGCGACCGAACCGCCGTTGGTCGACATTCTGGCCGAATGGGAACCTGAATGCGGTCAGCGGCATGTTGCAGCCATCTTTCTCGTTGCACCCGAGAGGGGACGCACCTTGCAGAATACAAGACTCTCATGCTTGCACGAGACATCCTTTCGGTCATCGGCGGGCATGCTCATATTGGATGAGGGGTGGCAGCTAGGGCGATAGGGCTACTCGAATTCATGAAGGCGGCCACGTGCGGCGCGTGTTACGACTGTTGGCGCTAAACTGCGGAGCGGAAATCCTGACCGTGAACATAGTCGAACACGCGAGTCCAAACACATTCGCCTTCAAAACCAGTGCCCCGATCAAAGCCACGGGCTTTCAGGACGGCACCTGGGGCCTGGGCGTCGTCGAACAAAGCGGAGATCGTCCTGGTTGTGGAAAGCCTGTGTCGCCAGAGCGGCGCCGAGAGATACTCAAAGCTCTCGATGGCGTGCTGGGCGGCAATCCAGAGGTCGGAGCCTACAACCAGACATTCTGAGAGGAATTGGACCATGTCTGACCGGATCGTAAGTTTTGTCATGAGCGGGGGGGTCGGCTCACGGCTGTGGCCGCTCTCGCGCGAAGACAACCCCAAGCAATTCCACGATCTTTCGGGGGATGGCTCTATGCTTGCCAAGACTGTTCGTCGCCTTAAGGCGCGGCCGGACGGAGAGACGCCGATCTACCTGATAGCCTCCGAACGGCATGCCGAGCGCGTTATCTCGGACCTAGTACCGCTCGGCCTGAACGGCGGCAGACCGATCTTCGAGCCGGTCGGCCGCAATACCGCGGCCGCCGTCGCCATAGCCACCCTGCAAACGATCTCCGAATATGGAGCCGACGCCCTTGTGCTCGTGGTCCCCTCCGACCATCAGATATCGACGACAACGCAATTCTGGGAAACCGTCAAGGCCGGCGTGCCTGCCGCCGATTCAGGAAAGATCATCGTGTTCGGGATCAAGCCGACGCATCCCGAAACCGGATATGGTTACATCGAGACCACGGCAGATGCTGACGCAGTAGCCTCGGTTTCGCGCTTTGTCGAAAAGCCGAACGCCAAGTCGGCTCGCAAATACATGTCTTCGGGACAATTCTACTGGAACGCCGGCATTTTCCTCTTTCGAGCCGACACCATGCGGGAGGCTTTTCTCGAGTTCCAGCCCGACATCTGGGACGCCGCGGAACGGGCTTACAAGGGAGCGCGGACCGACGTCTCGGGCCTTTATTTGACACAAGGCTTCTACTTGGCCGTCCCCTCGACCTCGATCGACTATGCAATCATGGAGCATGCGCGCGACATCGCAATGGTTAGGGCCTCGTTCCACTGGACCGACCTTGGCTCATGGCAATCCCTAATGGAGGCCAGCCCCACGGACAGCAACGGCAATGTCACAATGGGCGATATCGTCGCCATCGATTGCCAGGACTCTTACTTCAGAAGCCAGGGCAGACTGCTGACCGTCGTCGGGATGAAGGATGTTGCGATCGTGGCGACGCCAGATGCGGTATTCGTCGCACCCGTCAGCCACAGCCAGAACGTGAAAAAAATCGTCGAACAGCTGGAGAAGAGCGGACGCCTCGAAACGAAATTTACTGCCTCCGAAGACCGGATCATCATCAGTGGCTCATGGCGCAAGCGCGTGGAGCACTGGCTCTTCGAAGAAACCCTGCCGCTGTGGTCCACCGCTGGCGTCGACGATGTTTACGGCGGCTTCCATGAGGCCCTGGGCTTCGATGCGAGGCCATTGGGCAAACCCAAGCGCATGCGCACTGCGGCTCGCCAGATTTACGCTTTCGCAGTCGCCAAGGAACGTGGCTGGACTGGTCCGGCGGACAAACTCATCAAACACGGTATCGACTTCATCGCAAGATTCGGCCGCACGAACCGCGGCGGGTGGGTGCGAACTCTCAATGCCAACGGCAGCGTGGCCGACCCGACCGAGGACGCCTACGACCATGCCTGCGTGCTCCTGGCGCTGGCTCAAGCTCACCGATGCGGACACCACGATGCCCTGAAACTGGCACAACAGACGTTTCGTTTCATCGACGCCCACCTCGAGCACGACAGTCTGACCGGGTTCCTCGAGAGCCCCGGCTGGAACGGTGCGCGGTCTTCGAACCCACACATGCACATGCTGGAATCATTTCTTGCCTGGTATGGCGCCACGGGCGACCGTGAATATCTGCGTCGGGCAGCACGCATCATCGATCTCTTCCGGAGCCATTTCTTCGACCAGGAAAGCTGGACGGTTGGGGAACGTTTCGACGCCGATTGGTTGCCGTTGCAGGGAGATGAAGGACAGTGGACCGAACCGGGGCATCACTTCGAATGGGCTTCGCTCCTTGTCGATTTCGCAAGAGCGAGCGGCCAGAAAGACTTGGTCGCCTACGCAAGGAAGCTCTATTCATCGGCGGTCGCCAGTGGATTGAACCGGACAACAGGTCTGGCTTTTGCTGCCGTATCGCGGCAGGGAATCCCTCTCGACCGGCTCTCCCGGAGCTGGCCGCAATGCGAAGCCATCAAGGCAGCCGTAGCCTTGGATGGCATTGGCGGGCCTGACCTGAAAGCTGAGATCGAAGCCCGTGTCGCGCGCCTGTTCAGATGGCACATCGATCCCGCGCCGCTTGGCTTGTGGATCGACAGGATTGACGAGCGCGGAAGGTCACTGGCAACGGAGGTGCCGGCGAGCATCTTCTACCATCTGGTGACGGCATTGATGCAGTATCTGGACAAGACCGCAGGCCAAGTCGAACCTTTCCCGCTTCCTGCTTCGGACGTGAGCAAGACGGGTTTGAGGCAGGTACTGGGTCGCTCCTGATGCGACGATCCTGAGATACGGTGTTCGTGCCGAACCGTGGTTGGCGAAGGTCGTCTGCACCGAACCTTGACGACCGCAGATATCGGCTCCTGGCGTGGCCGCTAAGGCACAGCCTTGGCCGCGCGCACCGGCAACGCTCGCTTTCCCCCGGTCGTCGGCCGCCGTGAGGCTGCCGGTGCTGCCAGGAGTTCCGAGGCAATGAATATCAGGTTCTCGCCGTTGACGAGGCTGTCGATCTTCCTTCCGCTCAAAAGCGAGTAGACGAAAGTGAGGCAGCCTCGGCCGGGAAACATAAAGTCGTGTGGTTCCACGATGATGCACGGCACATGCTTGAGGACCTTGCCGCAGTCTCGTGTTGCCTCCAGCTCCGCGCCTTCAATGTCCATCTTAAGCATCAGCAATTTCGCCTTGGGCAGTCTGGCAAGAAGGCCCCGTAAGGTGACCGACGGCACGCCTTCTCCGTCTGCCACGCCCCGTGCCCACGATGGGCGCTCGCTGTTGACAAGTGCAACTTCGCCCTCGTGGCACCAGAGTGCGCCGTAGACAGACATGATCCGCTCTAGACCGGCGCAGTTCGAGAGTAAGACTTCATGCGTTTGGCGATCCGGTTCGATGGCCATCACCACAGCATCAGGATACTGGTCTCTGAGGAAAATCGACGAGTAGCCAACGTTAGCGCCGGCATCCACGATAACGGGTATGATCCCCCTCCGTCTCCATCCTGCCGCGAGCCGGTTGAGCGCGCTCTGTCCACCCTTTCCAATTTCATATTCGCCGTGCCCAAAAATTTGTGACATGACAAACAAGTCGCTGTCGGTAGGCCTGATCAGCAATTCATGATCGCCACAGCGAACTTTCATCGCCGAGCCGATCCCGAGTGCGCGGCGAAGGAGTACTGAGACCAGTTTCCTCCAGCCGATGGCGCGCGCGAGCCCGTCAATGTGATAGAGCTTGGCGTAGAACGTCCGGTTCATCGTCGCAGTATCACCTGAGGATGTGCCAATCTCCATACACCCTTAGGGAGTAGCCAGGCCGGCTCGCCACCGAAGCAAATTGCCCGCACACACCCCCCGCATGCATATTCCTGCCATCATGCCCTCCCCGGTTCGGTCGTAGGCATGCTTCCTGCGCCGCTTATCAGCAAGGTACCGCAAGGTGATAGGGACGTCGTAGCTACGGCAAATTCGGTAGCACTTGCCTCTGTGTCGCTGCCTCAAAGCGGGATAGTATGCTTTGGGAAGATGCCTGACGCCACATTGAACGACCTCTCCCGATCATGGAAATGCGGTTAATTCGTCAAGGCGTTGTAACTTTGAGACGTGAACCATCTTGTCCGAACGGTTGAGACGCAACGATGGCCAAAAAAAAAGTCCGTGCGAGACCCAGCAGTGACCTTCTGAAACTGCTTGCCACAAGGCCTAGAGCGGTGGCGCTTGCTGCGCTGCACGTGAGTGAATCCGTGCTGCTGGAACTCGAAGCATCCGAGCTTTTGTCAGCAGCAGAGATTAGAGGGCTACTTAAGGACGCGTCGATGACGTTACGAAATGCCGCCGAGCAAGCGGACAATCGCAGCTGCCTCGTCGCCAGCGAAATAGTCGATTCCATGCGGGAAAATTTCAAGAGAAATAAGACTTAACCTTGTCGCCATCGGCCGACCGGGAAAAACTTGTTATCTTCAACCAAAACTGCCGTTGCCACGTCATCGATAGTGCATTGGAGCATATTCTTCACATCAATTTTAATGTACGGTGTATGCGAGGGAGGTAGTTCGGGCAGTAGTTTGGCGGGGTTGCTTCTGAATGACGCCACATCCATTTTTGCGCGGGAATGAAAAACGCCTGTCGTATGAGGACGATACGGCGCTGATCAAAAGGCTGGGATTCACGCCGAAGCGCTATCTGGCGGAGACGGTCATCGTCAATCAGGGCGAGGATTGCGATCGCATGTTCATTGTCGAGTCGGGCTGGGGGTGCCTTTCTCATGAACTTGCCGGCGGGCAGCGACAGATTCTAGATTTTGCACTGAAAGGCGACATCGTCCTACCTCAGTCG
>NZ_RZQE01000419.1:0-5259 GCF_004022955.1 Mesorhizobium sp. M7A.F.Ca.US.002.01.1.1
CCCCACCCGCCACAAGGCCGGCTTTTACGTCAAGCAGGTGTCCAACGCCATCTCGCCGTCGAATTTCATCCTGACCAATCCGGAACTGTTCCGCGAAACCGTCGCCTCGAACGGCGAAAACCTGGTGCGCGGCATGAAGATGCTGGCCGAGGACATCGCCGCCGGCAAGGGCGACCTGAAGCTGCGGCAGGCCGACTACTCGCCCTTCGAGATCGGCAGGAACATCGCCACCACTCCCGGCAAAGTGGTCGGCCGCAGCGACGTCGCCGAAATCATCCAGTACGAACCGGCGACCGAGACGGTGCTCAAGCGGCCCCTGCTGATCTGCCCGCCATGGATCAATAAATTCTACATCCTCGATCTGAACCCGCAGAAATCCTTCATTCGCTGGGCGGTTGAACAGGGCCACACCGTGTTCGTCATCTCCTGGGTCAATCCGGACGAGCGCCACGGCACCAAGAGCTGGGAAGCCTATATCCGCGAGGGTCTGCAATACGGCCTCGACACGGTCGAGAAGGCCATCGGCGAACGCGACGTCAACGCGATCGGCTATTGCGTCGGCGGCACGCTCCTAGCGGCGGCCCTGGCGCTGATGGCGCAAGAGGGCGACGACCGCATCAAGTCGGCGACCTTCTTCACCACGCAGGTCGACTTCACCTATGCCGGCGACCTGAAGGTGTTCGTCGACGAAGAACAGGTCGCGGCAGTGGAAAAGTCGATGAGCGAAAAGGGCTATCTCGACGGCACCAAGATGGCGACCGCCTTCAACATGCTGCGCTCAGGCGACCTGATCTGGCCCTATGTCGTCAACAACTACATGCGCGGCAAGGATCCCCTGCCCTTCGACCTGCTCTACTGGAATGCCGATTCCACCCGCATGGCCGCAGCCAACCACTCTTTCTACCTGCGCAACTGCTATCTTGAGAACAACCTTTCGCAAGGCACGATGGAACTGGCGGGCCGCACGGTCTCGCTCGGCGACATCACCATCCCGGTCTACAACCTCGCCTCCAAGGAAGATCACATCGCGCCGGCGCTTTCGGTGTTCCTCGGCTCGAAATATTTCGGCGGCACGGTCGAGTATGTGATGGCGGGGTCGGGCCATATCGCCGGTGTCGTCAATCCGCCGGCATCCAACAAATACCAGTATTGGACCGGGGGTACGCCGACGGGCGACTTCAGCCAGTGGATAGCCAATGCCACCGACCATCCAGGATCCTGGTGGCCGCACTGGCAAGGCTGGATAGAGGCCAAGGACAACACCCGCGTGCCTGCCCGCAAACCGGGCAAGCATATGAAAACTTTGGGTGATGCTCCGGGCACCTATGTGAAGGTCCGTGTGTAACGGACTGTAATGTGTGGTGAGTTGACGGGCCGCCAAAAGCGGGCGAAATGGTGTCGTCAACCATCAAGCGGCCGTAATTCGGCAATCACTGCAAAAATACTTCCAGGCTTGCGGATTTGACACAGGTCTCGTTTCCGGATCGGAGACAAAGGTCACCTTGGCAGCGACGCATGCATGCCGCGCCAAGATATGCCGACCGGACATCGAGGGGGAATTTGAGTTTGAAATCAGCAGGATGGAGCCTCGCAAAGGGAGAACGCCGCGCCATTGTGGCAGCGCTCTGCTCCTTGCTTCTGGCCTCCTGCACTTCGGCTGGCGACCCGGCAATGTCGGTCGGAATGCCCGGCTACAATGCCACCGCATCGGATGTAAACGCGGCCTCCAGCGGCAAGGCGATCGCCGCCTCCGATTCGTCTGATGTCACGACGGAGCAGACGACCGTGATGACGGCAAGCGACACGGCGCTGCCTGAAAAGGTCGCCTATGTGCCTGTGTCCAAACCGGGAGCTGTCTTTCCGCTGACCATGCCGGCGGGCGCCGAAACCATCGTTGGAAACACGCCGCAGTCGCTGACGCAGCAGGCACAGACCGCGCAGCAGACCGATGCGGTCGCCCAGCAGATTGCCGCGGCCGACGGCGACGTGGCGGCGCCGAAGCCCGCTGCCGCTCCGGCCATGAACAACCCGGTCTATGTGACGGCTGGCGAGATGCCGCAGGCCGAAGCACCAAAGAAGAAAGGCTTCCTGGCTTCGATGTTTGGCGCAACGCCAGCCTCGGCGACACCAGCCCCCCTCATCAGCAACGCCCGGACGGGCGAGCAGCCTCCGGCGCAGGCAAAAGCGACGCCAGCAGCGGCAAAGCCGATCATCACGCTTGCCTCGGCCGATTCCACGGCCAAGCCGGTACAGCTGGCTTCGCTCGGTGGCGATAGCGGTCACATCACCGGCAGCGATGCCCTGCCCGGCGTGCGCCAGACGGCCCTGTTCGAGATCAAGCGCAAGTCCGGCCTCGATGACGAAAGCGACGTCGACCTCAACGAGGATGAGGGGCCAGTGGGCGGCTCCTATCAGGTTGCGTCCGCCGCCGGCATGGCCCGGCTGGCGCCCAACGGGCTGCTCAAGCAGAACGAGAGCGTCGATGTGGCCTGCCTGAAACCGTCGCTGGTGCGCGTGCTGAAGACGATCGAAGGCCACTACGGCCGCAAGATGACGGTGACGTCAGGCTATCGCGACCCGGCCCGCAATCGGCGCGCCAACGGCGCCAAGAATTCGCTGCACATGTATTGCGCCGCCGCCGACATCCAGGTTCCCGGCGTTTCGAAATGGGAACTGGCGAGCTACATCAGAAGCATGCCCGGTCGCGGCGGTGTCGGCACATACTGCCACACAGAATCGGTTCACGTCGACGTCGGTCCCGAGCGCGACTGGAACTGGCGCTGCCGCCGGCGCAGCGGCGGTGACGGCTAGTAGCGCTATTTGACGGCCTACGCCTGTCAGCCGCCAAGGCCGTTCCGGCAATATCGTTCCAGCCTCCTGAACATTCGAGATAGGCCGAAGCGTCCCCAACTTCGTCATCCTCGGGTCTTCGCGACGGAGCGCTCCTTGCTCCGCCCGTGGATGACGAAACGATGGGTGTCGCCGCTAATCGTCAAAGCCTGCCAACCCTCGGCAAACCGTTGATTTGGCAGGCCTGGAAAAAAGTTGTCCAAGGTGGCACCTGACGGGTTGCCGGTTGCGCACAACGCCAGTATAAGCCGCTTCGTCTGAGCGCGCCCATCGTCTAGCGGTTAGGACACCGCCCTTTCACGGCGGTAACAGGGGTTCGATTCCCCTTGGGCGTACCAGCAATTTCAATGACTTAACTTGATCTTCCCCCCGTCCGTCTCATAAGCGTCAAATAAGCGCAGCGAATATCAGCGAACGTCCGCGCACAAACCGAGTCGGCGCGGGAGCGAAAAGCCTGGCATCGTGAATGGGACGCGACACAAAGGAGGCGACCTTATGACACTGTCGGCGTGGGTTCCTGTATTGAAAGACGTTGTGCTTTTTGCGCTGGCCCTGTGGGGCGCCGCCCTTTCAACCGTTAACTGGTGGAAGACAGGTCGGCGCGACCAGCGTCTGATCAAGGTCGATCTAGGCTCGGGCATGGCCAACGTTGGGCCTATGTCCGGCAGAGCCTTCGCCCATTTCAAGGTGACAAACGTCGGCCATCGTGCGGTCACGGTTGCGTCTATTTGGTTGGAGATGCCTAAAGGCAAACGCATGTTCTCGACTTCAATCCTTAACATGCCAGGAATGGTGGACACGTCATTGCCGGCAACATTGAGCGACGGGCAATCTGCTCATTTGTGGATGAGCTATCAAAGCATCGGGCGCGCGGTGGCTGATCTGGGAATGGAGTCGGCAACACTTTGCGCCGTCTGCGAAGACAGTACCGGGAAAACCCACCGCAGCAACTCTTGGTCCGTAAATGCTGCCGAGTTCCTTGACATGTAAAGCCCGCCACCGTGAGGCAGCGGGCTAATCCTTCGGTTCACGCTCCGCGCCGCCCCATCACTTCGGCACGGACCTGGGCCACCGCCATCGCGAACTTATTAATCTCCCCGAGGAAACCGATTTCGACGCCGGTCAGATGACGCCCCCACGGCTTCAACTCTTCGGTCCTGACGCGAACCATGTCATTCACAATGCAGCCGAGCAGCGTTGCGTTGCCGTTGGTCGGGTGATCGCCAATGAAATTCAGGTACTCATCGGCAAGTTGGTGACCAAGATTGCAGTCGACTCTATAATTGCCGCTGGCTTCCACGATCCAGTGATCGACACCGCTGCCGCGCGGCTTCCGCCTGCGCATGAATGACAGAGCGTCAGCGTGGTGCGGCAAAGGCTTGTATATCCCTTCGCTTGGTGGACGGTCTTCCTCGCCGAGATCCCGGAACGACTGGAAACCACCGACTTTGCTTGACTTGGATGGGTAGATGTGGGCCACATAGGTGTCTGCCGTCCCCATGTCCTCGATCCACTCATCCATCGCCACCGCCAATTCTCGCGCGAGCCGATTGACCTTTGTCATCGGCGCTTCTGCTTGGGCTGCCTTGGCTTCATCGAAAGGGGCCAGTGCTGCGGCGGCAACCGCAGCCGAACTGGCGAATACGTTACGGCGACTGACGTGCTGGTTCATGATTGATCTTCCTGCGTCGATTGTGGGGGGCGTTGCTCGCTCATCAATGGTCACTGAGTCGTGACGCTGTAGCGATCCGAACAGCCGGCGAAGCTGGGGAAATCCTGACGAGCCGTTCATCATGGTTTCTCTCCGGTAAATCCAAAGGGCTGTAAAATGGGCATGCCTTCGGCGGCTGCCCGAACAGTGCTGTTCGGCATGGTTTTCTCTCCATCAGGTGTTAGCGATTTTCGCTATGGATAATCATAAACGCTATTAACCTAAATGCAAGCGTTATTCGATAGGGCTAGCGTTTATCGCTAATATGCGCTATTGGAGAAGAATGATGACGCCCGCTCAATGCCGCGCTGCCCGCGCCCTTCTCAACTGGTCCCAGCAGGATGCCGCCGACGCGGCGAAGATTGGCAACGCGACAATCCGCAACTTCGAGGCAGGCCGATCAACGCCGCAAAATGCCACGCTTGACGTGCTTCAGCGCGCATTCGAGACAGCTGGGGTGGAGTTAATCCCAGAGAATGGCGGCGGAGTGGGGGTAAGGATGCAGAAGCCGTGACCGCCAACACTCCCCGCGCCCGCATGTCGGCCAAGCGCCGGCAAGCTATCTTCGCCGAGACCTGCCGAGGATTCGGAAGGCAAACCGCCAGCAGGCCCGGCATGAAAGCACAAAGAAGCCGGCGCGGGTTTTCAGGCCCCGGCTGGTATTTCGTTCGATTGGAAGCTTCGCCGCTATGTGACGA